>JALZUU010000271.1 GCA_023300665.1 Saprospiraceae bacterium
TTCTGAGATATTCCAATATTGGTGTTTGCTTCCGCCATTAATCAAAATAGACATTAATCATCCTAAAATATAGCTTGATTTAATTTTCATATTATTCCATTTTTATTGGAACGTTTAGCGGTAATTTCTTGATATTTTAGTTACCTCTTTTTTCTGTACATCCCGCAGCCTGTCTTGCCGCTGCGAGGAAATTTAGCGCTTAGTGTTGTATTTGTTTCGTCTCGCGCGTATCATGCGAAAGCAACGACTTTTTAGTCGCTGTGAAGGTTTTATTTAACATACACTTTTTACGCCTCCTAGGCAATCAAAGCTTTCTGTGAGATCCATATTCAAATCGGGTTACTGACACAGACGATTTTTTATAGAGAAAATTGAATTGTTTCAATAAATAAAGGTGAGATGATGGAAGGTATTGCTCCACCGGCATCTTCTCCTCTCAATCTGAAAATAAGTCCTACTGTTTCTAATTCGGAGAATATGTTGTTCTTGTTAATTATTAATTCATAGATGATATGCGCTTCTGAAGATTTACTACTTGACTCAAAGTTAGAATCGTAGGAATAACCTTCTTCTTGGATACAACCTGTTGAGCTAGTTTCACTTATTATAAATTGCATGCAATTACTCCCTCCGTTGGATATTCCATATCTTGTGTCTACCCTTTCATCCAGGATATTATTGTTATTTATGTCCACGCTAACAGAAAGAAAATCTTTAATTGGAAACACAGCTTCTCTATCATCCGAAGTATTTAAAAGGTCTTCGATAATAAATTTCACCTCCTCTTCATTCTCTTGATATCGAACACATATAAGATTATTTTCTGTCAAAGTTATTTCGGAATCATTAAAAACTCCAGGCTCAAAATCCGGGCTTTTATTACAACTTAGAATAGAAAAGCCTAATACAAGTATTGCTGTTAAAATCATTGAATTTTTCATGGTCGTTCGTTTTAATTAGTTTAATATTTTTAAGGTATTAATTTAGTTTCGTAAAGTGCTTTGATATTATTTTTTACTCTAAACTTCCTTATACAATCTTTTTCCTAAAACTATATATTTCGCGTGATCTTTTTTCTCGTCTCCAACACAGCTTTGATGAATCCTACATTAGGAATTAGGAATTTTATTTTTTCGCTATCTAATTGAATACTATTACCAGTTGGAAAACTATCTGTGGTTGTTAGTTCTGTGTAATTCTTTTCTTAATTCACTTACGGTTCCTATTTTGTCATATAGAGATTTAGCCTTCTTTAGAATAAAGAAATTATTCCACCCCATATCATTAATATTAAAGTTAAATCATTCACTTTTCTAGTCCAATTTCATAAATATGAAGGCTTCCTGTTTCATCCGTATCTAATTTCAAGAAGGCTTTTTTATTAATTGTACCTCTTATTTCAAATAACATATATTTCGAGTTTTGATTCAGCCAGAAATCATATTTCAAAAGGTTGGTGATACCAAGCCATGAAGAATTCGAACAGGAAGAAAGAATCATATCATCATTTATCCATTGAAAATTCGAATTTGATGGTTCGTAAAAATCGAAAGGGATTGGATGATTGATGAGTGAGGCTTCATAAATATCCATTGTCTCAGGATTACTACAAATGAATTCGCCATTATCATGGAATATCGTAATTCCAGCAGAATTTAAAGTATCGTTTTGACATTCGTAAATCGTGTCAATGAATGAATTACAAGCAATAAAAACTTCTGGTTGAATTGTTTCAATTGTAAAATTGAAACTTTGTAATGCAGAAGAATTTCGTCTATACCCAATACCAAGGTTTATATCGTCAATTCCGTCGTTGTTTAAATCTATTTTTTTAGATCCTTCAACAGAAATATTATTTTCTTCACTAGAATTCGACCATGTTATATCAACCTCCGTGATACAATAGTCATCGTTGCAGGTTATGACTTCTTCCTCCATAATTGGAATTTCTTCTTCTATCATTGAATTATTTGAACATTGGTAGAAGAAACAAATTAAACTGAGGCAAACTAAGTTTTTTGTTGTTTTTATTATCGTTCTTTTCATAAAAATTATTTTATTGAAGTTGTTTAAAAAAGATGTTCAAAGTCGAAGATAAATGCTTGATTATTAGGACGAAAATCTATTTTTAAATTACTTCATCGTTAATAAATCCATTCTAAAAGTTATAGAAAAGTAATTTCAAAATACCAAAGGCGATTTCTAAAGCCTCCCCTTCGGAAAATTTCCTATTCAAAATATAGGGAAAATTTAATACGACTTGTATCGTTAATCATTTTTTACGGTCGAGCTTGAACCATTAATATCCCTTTTTTACATCAAATCGAATTTAATCTCTTACTCTTTTTTCTTTTCATGCGATATAACGGTGGCATAGCCGCCGTAGCTGCTGTAATGTAGGCGAAGACAAATGGATAGCAGCTATGGTCGAGCTATGCGGTGTTAGCCAGCGGCTTCTTTTTTTTCGCGTCGCCCAAGTTATTTAATAATCGTTTCGTCTCACACGTAACATTCGGAACATTACAGTCTCGTTTTCTGCATTAAACTTCCAACCATTTTGATAATCCATTCTTGTTCTGCATCATTGGCATCCTCAAAAAAATATTCCGTTTTACTTCCAGTAATAATCGCTGGAAATTCCATTCCGAAACCATATTGCATCTTCGATCCCAAATTAAAATCTTTGAAAATAGAAACCTTATTCATATCAACTTTTTGCATTTTTACTGATTGAATATCTTCTAAATTTGTTTCGTATGTTTTTGAAAATACTGGTCTAATTTTCTTTATTTCCAATCTAAATCTGTCAATCCTAATAATTTGGATCTCATTAGCATCATTTATTATTCCAATAAGCATACTAAATCCCGCTAACCAAAAGGGAATAGAAAATAATGCAAAAAATATACTTCCTTGAGAAGCACCCCATGTCCAGAATGCAATAAATGCAAACCAGAATAACGCAAAAAGTAATTTTGGGATTTGATAAACTGAAAACCCTTTTTTAGGATAAGAAAATTCAAACTTATCACTTACTCCTTGACTTATAAGTATTTCAGATCCTTTTAAGGTCTTTAATTCTTCCTCAATTTCTAGATCTAATAATAATTCACTCGCTCTTTGGATGGAACCACATATCCCACACTTTGCGAGATCAGTTGTAACATTAATGTTAAAGGGTTCAATCTTGTTTTTACAATCCTTGCAATTTAAATCCATATTAATTTAACTATCTTACCTTCGTTATTTCGCTACCCCATCTTAGTGTTTTACTTATCGAGGGCTACGGTATCTTATTTTCTTCTGCTGATGGCTAACAACCCAATACCCACAACTCCCTATTGTATATAATATATCGTTTAGAAAGAGATGGTCTATCTGATTCGTTATAGAAGCTGTTTAAAAATGATTGAGAAACTTTAAACAGCTTTAATTTCTCATGGAAAATTTAAAAAAATTCTATCACTTAATCACCGTCACATTTCCTTTTTTCGTTGGAAGCATACAACCATCAATAGATACTTCAATAAAGTAAGCATAGATATCAGGAGGAACAACCATTCCTTTGTACCGACCATCCCACCCTAGCGCTGGATTTTCATTATTATATAATAATTCTCCCCATCGATTATAGATTTTAAATTCTACGATATTTAATTCTCCAGTAAAAGAATTCTCATCAAAATAAATATTGAACGTCGGATTCAATGCATCACCATTCGGTGAGAATACATTCGGATATCTGATGTCTGCTATATCTGGGGTGTTTATCGTTCGTGTTCGCTGGATTGCACAACCATTCGCATCTGTCACATTGAGCACTACTTCAAAGCTTGGCTCATCTGTTGATATTGCAACTGAGGGGTTGGAGGTACCGCTTATTATCTGACCATCTATATTCCACTCAATAGTTTGCGGATTCTGGAAGTCGCTCTGGAACGAAATTTCTCCTGGACAAAGACCTGTTGTATCTCTAAAATCAGCGGTAATGGATGATACATTTATGGGAATATTTTGAATCAGTTCACAACCATTTCCATCAGACCTCAAAATCAGTGTTGGGGTAAACATATTGACACTAGATTCTGAATCGTAAATATGCGTGACCGGAGATTGATCATCTATCTGTACACCATCACCAAAATCCCAGGTATAGGAAAATAGATCGACCGTATTTTCAAGGGTAAAAGTTATTTCTTCTCCAGGGCATATATTTTCTTTATCTACCGAGAATTCTCCTTCAGGGCCTACTAACACAAAATTCTTAGAAATGGTATCATTACATCCTCCTTGGGTTTGTATGATTAATTGTACATCATAGCTACCCTTGTCAAAAGGAATAACGGGATTCTCAATATCAGACATTGCACCATTTCCAAAATCCCAATTATAGAAAACATTTTCATCTCCTACTATGGAGGTGTTGGTGAAGGATATTTGTTCTGGAAAACAAATAAATTCCACAGAATCTTGATCGGTAATATAATCTGCAACCGGAGTTGGCAATACTTCGATTAGGGTATCTAAGCTGCCTTGACAACCGGTGGCGTCTTCTGTAAAGATTAAAGTTACCAATTGATCACCTGATTCTGTAAAGGTAACCGTAGGATTATCTTCATTACTGCTTCCATTCGCTCCAAAATCCCATTCATAGGTCAAGAAAGATTCGCCTAAATTGTAATCAGCTGCATCAAAAGTGATCATTTCATTTTGACATATCCTTGGACCATTGTCCATTTCAATTTCAGAAAATATCTCAAAGGTCTCAATAAAAAATCCAGTAGAATCAGTACAACCAAGTGCATCTACTATTTCTAAAGTTACAAGGATCCTATCTGTGGTTAGTATGGTGGTATCGTTTACCATCACTTGGTAAAAATCCGTTGTGCTAAACTGATGGGTCGGATTTTGTTCAAAAGAGGTACTTCCTCCAAAATCCCAATCCCAAAAAACTACACTCGTATCACCGATTGAAAGATCTGTCAATTCTAATTCAATTGGAAGACAAATTAATGAATCTGTTAAAAATTCAGCTTCTAAAGCAAAAGCAGTAGTCGTTGAGGAGGTGGTGTCTTTACATCCATTAATATCTTCTACGATCAAAGTAATCGTTTGAAATCCTGGTAATAAAGTATGTGGGAGAATGGTATCATTTACTTCTCTAGGTCTTTGATTTTCAAATTCCCATAGATACCCAGCATGACATTGATTATATACATCTTGCGACCCTGTGGCATCCAACGGTGTTGGTGCACTAGCACATGAATTTTCTGGGATGTTGATCTCCGCTTTTACATCAGTAATATGTATCAGCACACTATCTCTATGTGTACAGTCCACTCCATTTTGGCTTGTTTCGAGATAAATAGTATACACTCCGCGCTCTAGAAAAGTATGGGTAAGCGATTGTTCATTTGATATAATCTGATCTTCTACATACCAAGTATACGCATCTGCATTGATACTTTTTTCAGCGTTTAAATTGACTAGATATGGATTGCTACAATCTATAAAATAGTCTATATCTGAACGAGCTCCTTCTACAATTATATCACATCCAGAAGTTAAGGAATCTATGAATACCGTAAAAAATTCAAAGGTAGCATTTAACGGATATTCACCAGGATACAGGAATGCATGACTTGCGATTTGCTCTTTCCAGCAATGATTGAATCTCCCATCATCAGATTCTATATGTAGGTTAGCATTGATCTGATCTGTTGAGACTTGAAATGTTAAGATATCGCCCACACAGATAGTTGTGTCACTGCAATTACCGGCGGGATTGCCGGGAACTTCGATTTCTATTTTATCAATCGCTATGATTTGAACCTCCCGAGAGATATCTTGACAACCGTTTTCATCCCTCACGGTAAGCACCGCCTCATGGATTCCTATTGTGTTATAGATGTGCGAGATTAAAGTATCGTCGATTCCGTATAGTTCATTCACACCATCTCCAAAATTCCAAGATCTAATCTCTATTTCAGATTCAGAAAAACTAAAGTCTGAAAAAGTAACTTCAAAAGGAATACAGCCTTTCACTGTATCTGGTATGAAAAAGGCTTCTGGTTTTTGAATAATGTATTTAGCCGTTGCGGTATCCGTACATCCATGCGAAGAAAAAACGATCAGTCTGGTATCCACAGAGTCTTGGACATTTATGTGATAGGGATCTACCACTGGTTGTTGATAAATATTAGCTCCGTTCGGTGTATTTCTAGTTACCTCTATTCCATCTCCTTCGAAATCATTATTAAAAACATATAGGGATAAGGTTGGATCATTGGCTGTATATTCAATAAACACTGGATCTGTACAGGTAGCGTCTGGTCCTAATACATAAGAGGCATCTGCTTCAAAAACATAGACTTCTAGCGTAGAAGTTGTAGCACAACCATCTTGCGCTATGGCAGTAAGTGTAAAGGTTTGCAAACCAGGTTGTGTAAAAATAACAGTAGGATTTTTTTCTTCAGAAATGAGGCTTGAAAAAGTAGGATCTATTGATGCACCTGTAAAGTCCCAGATAAAGTCTCGGGCAAGGGTCGACTGAGAAAGTCTTACTTCGGAAAACAAACAAATGGTATCTGGATAGGTAGGTAAAATAGTTGGATCGCCTATGCTAATTGTTCTTTCTCGAACCGTTTCACAACCAGCAGGAGAAGTACTCGTAAGGGTTGGGAAAAACAACCCTTCTGAATCATAAGTAATGGTATGCGGTCCCTCTTCCAAACTTGTTTCTCCATTGTCAAAATCCCAAAAATAAGTCGTCCCTGGGTCAGCATTGGTCCCATTTGTATAGGTAAAAGTGGCAGGTATATCACAAGAAGAAATTCTATTGACAAAAAATACCGTGTTTACTCCTTCTAAGGTGATATAGTCTTCAAATATAACAGGTTCATCACATTTAATTGAGGCATTCGTTATCACCTTAACAGAAACAGTGTATGATCCATTCTCTAGATAAGTATAGCTTGTATTTTGTCCTGAGGCACTATTTCCATCTCCGAAGGTCCATACAATATCTTCTACTACAATGTCTGGATGAATATCTAAAGTACTGGTAAAGTTTACTTCTAATGGAGCACATCCATTTCTGACATCTGCATTTATATTAAACATAATAGGGGGATAAACCGTAATGTTGATGTCATCTCCAATTTGTGTACCACCCTCTTGATCAAAAAGTTGAGCAATATAGTTTCCAGGTTGGATATAGGAATGTGTTGGGTTTTGAAGATTTGAAACACTTGCAGCACCATCGCCAAATCGCCAAAAGTAACTAGCTGCTTGAGGTCCGGTGAATTCTACCTTAAGCTCTGCACAACCAGCGGTCACATTAGCTGTCTGGCTATAGACAGAATAATTTGCGACTAAAAGAAAGAAAAGTATTTTTATATGTAAGGTTATTTTTTTCATAGCTTCTTTATTTAGAAGTGGTTGATAGTTGACATCAGGATTGTTTCTACCATCAATCGATATTGGTCTTGAGTGAATCCACATTTACAAGGATAGGCGGACATGATATTACCCATATCGGGTTGATAATATTGCCCGTTAGGATCTCTGATTCCATAAACAAACTCACAAGAAGCACCAAAGAATGTCGTGTCTAATAAGTTCTGAGCAATCAGTTCTATTTCTTCTGGAGTCGCATTAGAAACCCATGATTGAGCGTAAGGATCTGCTGGAGTATCACAAATTAAATCTCCCGTTGTAGCGCAATTAGATCCATCTACCAATTCTATGGTTGATGCGTCAAAAGTATTGCTTAATCCAAAGGTATGGCCTAGATGATGCGCCACCTGTCCTGCTAGGCCATCAAAACACCTCTTTTCGATATAAAGATTCGCATCATTTTCTGTCAGAATACCTTTAAAAGTACTGGTCCCACAATCTGCATCTGTGATGAAGTCCAGAAAAAATATATTGATTCTTCTTCTTAAAGAAAATCGGTTTTTTAATTCTAATAATTGTTGGTCTGATCTAATAGGTTGAGTTACGACTCTTCCTAAGGAGTAATCATTCTCTAGCACATTATATTCACACAATGAAAATGAAACACAAATTGGACTAAAAAACTCATTGAGTTTCATCACCATTGTATCTAAATCTTCCATGGATTGCAGCGGTTCTCGATTAAGAGAGTCTACCGCAACATGTGCCAGGAGATTGTAATTTTTGTTAATACAGGGTAGATCTCGATTGGCATGATGTAATTGTGCTTGTAAAGTATTAGGTAGTATAAAACTATATAAACACATAGTGAGGAACAATAAAAATTTAATTCTTATCATAATGTATTAATTTTTTAAAGTTTTGGACAAAGGACAACAGGTTTAATTTTTGGCGCTTTTTTGATCACAAATATTTTCTTGATCCCTATTTCTATTCCTCCAAAATTATTGTTGAATCTAGCAGCTGAAGATACCGTAAGGTCATAGGCTAGGCCTACATCCCATCCATTATATATTACGCCAACCAGAAATTGTACCGCATCATCTGCTCTATATCCGATGCCTCCTTTGAGGATGGTAGAAGATTTTTTATTTAGCCGATACTCTAGATTCAATTGTCCAAATAGATTTTGGAAATCATTTATTCTTGCATACACTACCCGTGGCTTTAGGGCCAATAATTTGGTAGTTTGAACATGGTATTCTCCGTATACGTTGAGTCTAGTGGCTACAGAATTTTGAGTGGTAGAACCTGTGAAAGCATATTCGGATTGCATCAGATGATACAAGGATACTCCCACATCAAAATAGGCATTTTTTGAAGTCCATTTCTTAAGAGCAATTCCTATATTTAAGTCTCCTACTGTTGGATTGAAACCATCAAGTAGATCCATATCGGGATCAGAACCAGTTCTAAATAATTCTTCAGAATTATAATTATCCGAATTAATACTTTTACGAGTTATTCCATATTGAAATCCGAGGGTTAGAATTGTTTTATATTTAGGATCGAAAGCAAAATGGTAAGCGAGACTAAGCAATACTCCATTGTTTTGAAAATTAAGATCTCCGGCCTTATCTGCAAATACATTTATTCCAGCACCTATCCAATGATGTGGTTTTAATCCAACAGCGAACGACATATCACCGTATGCCATGAAGGTTTGATAGGGGTTAACAATAAAGCTACTGAATTGATCTCGGAAATTAACGCCAATTCTATACGTTCCAGGAAAGGAACCAGTTTTAGCCGGCGATAAGTAGAGCGGAGAGTAGGAATAATTAGTAAAGTGTATATCTTGACTATATACAGACGAGCTAACAAATAATCCTATGGATATTAGTAAAATCAGTCTTAGTTTCATAAGAGATTCAAGCTTTATATTGTAGTTTAGTTTCAGTTATTACCAGTGAAGGTAGTTTATTTTCTCAAATTATTATAATCAATCAGAATAATTTCATGCAATTGTAAAATATTAACAAGTAACAAATCATGGATAAATATGAAATGTTATTCTTCCAGTGATTTTCTTTTTGGTCGCGTCTTAGAATTTTTAGACAAAAAAAGGCATTCTCTATAATAGTATCTATTATATTATCAATCCGCTGCACTAAATGTCGTTTTTTTTTATGCATGCCAGCGTGACCGTAAACACAACATGGAGCGTATGCGAAATTTTGATGTTTTACAGATTGTTACAGACTGTTTCATTATTTAATTCGATGTGCAATTTCACTTACCTCTTCATGAGAATGTATCCAATAAATTTTAATTTTTTTTGTAGTTTTCATTTTTAATCTACTACGTTAGTTTATTCAGATAGGAGATCGCCGTAAAATGTGCTGCATTTATTTTCTTGACTCTTTGTTTTAAAGCATCACTTGCATTACCAAATACTTCTAAACTGACAAAGGTTCTTGATTCACTCAAGCTAGCTGCAAAAGGCTTGTAATTATCGAAATGAAACAAGACCGCTTCGGAGTTAGTATAGGTTTCCAAAACTTTAATAGTCTCTAAATTTTCTGAAATATACCAATCGTATTGTAGCATACCTTCCTCGGTATTGGCACAATGTTTTTGTAATTCCTTTACGGTTTCTTCTAACTGAGTCAATTGATTTTTAAGCAGTTTTGAGGTCGCTATAATAATAATTCTGTCTTCCATAAATCAAATTTTTTATTTTTATAATTCCGGCGATTCTATATAATATTTTTTATTTCGATTACCTAAATTTATACATCCAAAATGATCTGGTTTGTATTCAACTAGGTATACGCTTTCTTGAAATTGTTTAATTGAATAAAATTCTGACTCAATTTGTATTTGCCCAACGCTAGAAACAATTCCCCATTTACTACCTATTCTAAATTTCGCAAAATCTGCTTCATAGGTTTTGTATTTTTCACTTTGAAGTGGAATAATTTCATCTACCTAAAAATCTTTAAGTCCAATAAAATTCAAGACGTATATTCCATATTTATTGTCTTTTTTAACAATAAAACTTTTTGATGATAATGGAATCACTTCCTTAAAAGTGAAATCACTGATTTTAAAATTAGAGTTTGGATCTAGCCTTTTTTCGTTGGCAAAATCTTTTTCATTAAGTACGTATTGATTATCTACCAATTGGAAATGATCTAGCGGGTTTGAGTTTAATTTAGAGAGTCCTTCATTAAAACGAATGATCCCTTTATCTAGTTTTTTACCATCCCTATCTATCGTTAAATATTTTCCTCTTTTTTTTACAATTGCTTCTTTAGCATTAAAATAGCCGATACTATCATATCTAGATTTTCCAATAAATTCGCCATTACTATTAATAAAACCAAATTTACCTTTGTATTTAGCCGCTGCTCTATCTTCAACAAATAATGAGACTTGATCAAATTTGTACGCTATCACCAAATCACCTTGTTCATTCACAAATCCCCATTTATCATTTTGTCCAATTGGATATAGGTTTAAATTCTCATTCAAAAAGGTCTTATTATTGGTTTTGCAACCTACAAATATTACGGCTAAGATCCATAATATTTGGGATGTTTTTAGCCTCCTTTTTTCAATTATTAAAGATAACGAAGAAGGATCAATGACGTTTCTTGATGGAAGAAAATTCGAATAATTTTTGAATTGGCTCAATAGGTTCAATATTTTTTTGTGGTTTTTTAATTCATTCCATTCTGAATGGTAAATATTTCGGTATTCCCATCGTGAAATAATTCAGATATATTACCAATTGCTTTAACAACCCCTGATTTATTTACTAAAAAATTCACAGGAAAAAGCCCTTCTAACCGGAATAACTTAAACATATCTTCATCAAAAAAAACTGGCTTATTCATCGTTTTAGATAGTTTATTATAAGGAGGCAAAACCTCAAAATAATCCCCTTTATCTACTAAGTATTTATCAAGTGCTTCCCTTTTAATAATTTTTTCAAGGGATAGACAATTATTCATGCCTTCTTGGTTCGAAATAGATAAGGTTCGAGTTTCTGAAGGTTGTTGACATGATAATATTAATAACAAAAATATTGAGTATAATATTATTATTCGAAAATTTTCCATGGTTATTTTCTTTTTTCAAAAATCCATTCCGGAAACATGCTTTCTAGGATAAATAAAACTTTCAATGATAGTTACGAAATCATCCTTCATTAGATCTTGCTTAACTTTTAAGGAATTCTCTACATAAAGCTTCAAGTAATTTTCAATTTCATCTTTCAAGTATAAAGGAGTCTTTTTTAAAAATACTATTTTTAAAATTTCTTTTTCTTTTGATATCGTTAATCTAACGTGGGTCATCTTCACTCGTTTTGAAATAAAGCTAACATTGCGAAATCCATGAATAGAAGATTTTGATTGAGCATAATTTATCACTATCTGAAATGGCAAATATTCTATTCTTTCACCGTACTCTTCTTGATAAAGCTTTAGCAATTCTAGCTCAAGTTTAACTCTTTTTTTGTTATTCTTTTTCTTAGCTTTAAAATGATTAGTTTTTTTTTCGTTCTGACTTAGTATATTTCCGTTTCACTAATTTCCACTCCCTCCTACATACCCAGGAATTAGCAACTAACATTTCATTTTCTAATCGCCCGTAAATTATATATTGATCACCCTTTCTAATTTCAATTCCTTTTAACAAAACACGATCCGTTGATATTCCTTTAAATTGTTTTTCAATTTTAATCTTTGCGGTATGTCCAGAACTATGTTGAGTATGTTTCTTTGGATCACTTATGATTTCAATTACACAAACAGACGCCGCAGAAAGATACATTTCTAATACTTTACTTGGAGCGCAATCATGTTCTATCGTCGTCCCCTTCATACTAAAAGAACCTAAAATTGCAAGGGTGATTACTAAAAAGGTCTTATTCATTTTCTATTTTTTTTGACTGACTTTTTAAATCAACTAGTATCTTTATCTTTTCACCTTTAATTGTTTAAGATAGATCGTTTCCATGGGTATCGATTTAGTTTTGACTTTCAATCCATAGCATGCTAAGTTTTCAATTATACTTTCGTCAGATTCTAAATCAATGACAAATTGATATTTAGTTTTATTTTTCCCATTGAAAGTCCAAAGATGATCTGTCTCCTCAGTAAGCACATCTAACATTCCTCTAATCGTTTTCTTCATAAAGAAAATCGTTTTCTCCGTTTCTTTTTTATACCCTTCGAATCCATCAAAATTACTTTTTACTAATAGATTTTCATTGCTAATTTTGACCTTATAATTTATTCCCAATTCTTCTTTGGTTTCTGATTCTAATTCAAGTTTCCTCAAAATTTCATCTAATAAAATCTTGTTACTTTCTGAGTCCAAATTTCTATTAATATACGCAAAACGGTAATTTTTATCCAGATAATTTTCAGGAATCATGAACTTTATTTTGGGAAATAATCCATTAAATAATTCTTCAATAGAAATACTATCACGAAATGCACCATTCCCAAAAGATAAAGTTGGTCCTTTTTTCGTTTCTAATTTTTCAATTTCAACGATATCTACTAACCATTCTATATTAGGATCTTCATATAATTTGCCCCACCAATTTATATCATGTATTTCTTCTTTAACAAATTCATAGTTTTGTTTTTTATCCAATAATTTATCTTGCGAATGTTGTTTTACATTTATTGGTTTTCCAGTAAGAAAATCATTCATCACTTCGTCGGTCAGATTCGAAGATGACCCATACCATCTAATAACATTCTGGTCATCAATCAACACGGTCATTGGGTAATAAACTAAACCTTGAACTCCATCTCCAAAATTGATTTGAGTTTTACTGTATTCATCCGTAGCTACAATTGATTGAAAGTCAGTTTTATTAAATACTTTTCTGGCAACAGAAGGCGATTCATCTGTTAATGCCAAGAACACTACTTTGTCCGATGAGAATTTCCTGTGAAGTTTATTTAAATGTGGTACAGACGCCAAACAAGGTTTGCACCAAGTTGCCCAAAAATCTAAAACAATATATTTGTTCTTAAATGATTTTTCTTTTGGAATATTATCTAGCCATTCACTAATGGTTATTTCAGGTGCTAATTCTCCTATTTTTATATTTGTTTGAGCATTTCCATTCTTCCATAATAAAGCTAATAATATTGTAATAAAAATTATTATATAATTCTTCATGAATGTTATTTTTTATTAACGAAGCTGTTTAAAATTAATACAAAATTGACCGCGAACTGGAGCTTGTCAACATACCATACACTGAGTTTCTTTGAGTGTGTGACAAATTAGGGGGGCTAGCTTTACATTCCGCTTTAAGAAACCTAGCCTAGCACTTTGCTCACCCTCGGGTTTCGCAAAGCTACTGGGACTTTCCTCTAGTTTTGTCCCATGAGTTTTGAGAACTCCGAGAGCTGGCAAGC
>JALZUU010000272.1 GCA_023300665.1 Saprospiraceae bacterium
GTAAATGAATCTAAGAAACGGGTCGCATGCTCTCTGGTCTCGACAGAATTGATAGCACGGACTTGTAAAATATAGAGGCGATCTTTTACCATTAAGGTTTTAAATTTTCCCCATTTTTTTCCTTCATCATAACTTATTTTCCAAATCCTTCCAGGGTATCCAAAAAACTTTTGTTCGGATTCATAAAGTAGTTCTCCTCCGATACTTTCGACCATATTATTGACGGTAGAATCAAAATATAAATTGGTCAATTCTGTACTATCAGAATGCAAAGTTCCTACTGGATAGGTACAATAACTTAATGAATAAATAGCTGCCAACGTATCTATCTTTTCTTGATAAACAAGATTATCGCAAAAAATTGGACCAATTGGAGATGCGATGGTATCTAAAGAAGAATTTAATACTCCCGGCACTTCCACACTAAATTGTTGGTCCTTGGCAAGGTAATATTCCCAATCTGTCAATTGAAATCCAAAAAGTATCATCAACGAAAAGACGAAGCAACCTATCCATAGTTTATTTTTCATAGTAGGTTAACGGTGTACTTGATTTTTTATTACTCTTACTTAGCATCAATTCCATAATTTTGATAGGTTCACTAGTTGGTATCCCTCCATCGTAAAATGTCTTAACGAAGTCAACTAGCAAACTGATAAGAAACACGCACCAACTTAAATCGGGAATTAAAAAAAAATCCTTATTGGTTTATAGGAAGTTTACCTAGCACCGCTTATCTTCGCATTATGTTTAATACATTCAATCATTACTATACTTTTCTTTTAGCCTTTCTCTTAACTTTGATTGGCTGTCAATCTGACGATCCATATAACTCACAACAAGCTTTTGGTGAAAATACCGCAGTTCCCATCTCTGATAACTCTGATTATCCTCAACTTGAAGAGGCTTGGGGTTTTATAGATAGATCAGGAGATTTGGTGATTAGGGGAAATTTTGATGAAACCAGAGGATTTAGCGAAGGTTTTGCTTTAGTTAGAAAAGGCGATAAATGGGGCTTTATTGATAAAAATGGAAAAGTGGTCATTGCTCCGAAATTTAAGTCTGCGTGGTCTTTTGAAAATGGAAAAGCACGGGTAATGGAATTTTCAGACAAAATGGGTATCATTGATACAAAAGGAAATTATTTACTTCCTGCTGAATATACCAAAATAAAGACCTATTCAGAAGGGTTGATCCCGGTAAAAAAAGATTCGCTTTATAGCTACCTGGATGAGACAGGAAAAACGGTCATTCCTCCAAGTTTCCGACGGGCATGGAATTTTCATGATGGTCTTGCCAAAGTGGCGCTCGATGGAAAAGTTACCATTATTGATAAAAAGGGAAAACCAGTTTTCGAAGCCACCTTTCAACGCCTAGGAGATTTTTCTGAAGGATTGGCCAAGGCGAAGTGGAATGGAAAATTTGGTTACTTGAATAAACGAGGAAAAGCCATTATTAAAAATAATTTTGATAATGCCGAAGACTTTAACCAAGGAATTGCCGTTGTAGGAAAGGGAGAAGCATATGGGTTAATTGATCGACAAGGAAAATTTTTGGTTAAACCTCAATATCAAACTATTTTTTACGCTGAAAAAAATCGGTGGGTCGTGGTCGATGATGGCAAATTCGGACTGATTGATCAAACTGGAAATATGGTTGCAGAACCCGTTTATCAACAGATTTATAATTTTGTAGAAGATCGAGCTATTTATCAAAGAGACGATCTTTGGGGATATTTAGATCTTACTGGAAAAGAAATCACCCCACCACAATACGGTCTTGCATGGAGCTTTCAAAGTGGACTTGCGAGAGTCGGATTTCGTCAAGGTATCGGCTTTATTGATACCACCGGAAACCCGGTTCTCTTACCCGATTTTTCAGATGTCAGAGATTTTCAAGAAGGCTTGGCTACGGTTAAATTGTAATTACCAAACCTTTATATTTTATTCTAAAACAAAAACTGAGAGAATGAAGTTGCTTACTACTTCATTAAAATATTTAAAAACGCTACTTAAAATTTTCAAACATGAAATTAAATTTCTTTGCTTTTTTACTACTGGTTGGGCTGGCTGTTTCAACTACTTCCTGTTCTAAACAAGCACTGGCTGCACTGCAGTCTGAACTAGACAATGCCAATGCTGACCTTTCTAAAAGAGACGCGGATTTAAAAAAATATATCGACAAATTAAGTCTTTGCAATCAAAACGTTAAACGCTTGGAAGGTGAACTAAAAAATGCTGAAAGCAATGTTGAAATTCGCCAAGAGCAAATAACAGATTTAAAAGAACAAGTAAAAGATGCTCGTGCCTTGCGTGATAAGCAGTTGACTCAAGTGGATGACTTAACGGTTCTTTCTCAAACTGCTAATGCAAACATCGGTGAAACCTTACAACAATTAGAAAGAAAGGATCGATACATCAATTTAATTCAGGCTGCTAAAACAAAAGCAGATTCTATCAACCTAGCATTGGCCATAAATCTTAAGAGTGTTTTAAAGGATGGAATTGATGATCAAGATGTAGATATTAAAGTGGACAAGACGGTGGTTTTGATTAACCTTTCTGATAAAATGCTCTACACTAGTGGAAGCTCAACCATCACTCCTCGTGCAGGAGAAGTACTTCAAAAAATCGCAACGATTATTCAGTCTCGTCCTGAATTCGAAGTAATGGTTGAAGGATATACCGATAATCAACCAATTAGAAATAGTTGTATTGATGACAACTGGGACTTAAGTGTTAAACGATCTACTTCGGTAGTACGTGCTTTACAAAAAAATTATGGCGTAGATCCAAATCGCTTAATCGCCGCTGGTCGTGGTGAATATAACGCACTAGCTGATAACACAACCGTCGAAGGTCGAGCGACCAATCGTCGTACTCGGATTATCATTATGCCTAAATTAGATCAATTTTACGATCTTTTAAATCCTAACAAGGTGCCTAAGTAAAAAGCTTTTTAGCTAAAAAAATACCTTTAAAACACCCATTTTCGTGCTTATACGAAAATGGGTGTTTTTTTATGAAAATTATTTTTTTCAACCAACAACGGCTACACCTTGTTATTTTCATAAAAATAATATTTTCGCTTTAAAAAATAAAAAATCCACTTAAACCACAGAAAATCAACACTTTAGGCCTACACTCTACATTTAAGATAATTTTAAAAAATAACATCCAATGACGTTATAATATTGTTAAAACATTTAATTATCATTTTTAAACAAAAAATATACTGATAAAAAACTACCTTTTATATTTGGAATTATGGTTTAAATACCTAAAATTTGTATCATAATTATTTATAAACACTAAATTATTTTTATCATGGCTAAGAAAAAGCAGTTAAGTTTCAAAAATACCAAAGACGTAAACTTCAAATGGATTGAGCAATTATATAAGGATAGCTACCAAAACAACAAATGTAAAGTTGTAGCGGTGATCCGTGCAAAATCTGAAGGTAAGCCATGGAGAGATATTACTACCACTGATTCTGCTTCTAAGTCAGTAGTTAAGCTAACTGGTCAAGAATTTGATGAAGTTCGTTTAGTTGTAAATACGGGTGGTGAAGATCATACTTATATCAACGTTCCTACACAGGAATTACATAAAGATTATAAATTCCCTAAGCCAAGAAAGGCCTAAGAATTTTAGAAATAGAATTTAATTAAAAAAGCAGTTTACCGATTCGTTGGTAAACTGCTTTTTCATTTGAAGCTCTTTAAAAATTTCTTAAGGATATAATAAATATTTAGCTCGAATTCCTTTAAATTTTTCCAGACCTGGTTGCCAAGCCGCTCGGATTTCTTCGGCTGACTTACCAGCAATAATATCTTTTCGTAAAGAATCGGTTCCAGCAAGTTTATCAAAAAATTTATTCTTTAAAAAGAACTTTTCTTTCTCTGGAAAAAACCGGTAAAAATCGATTAGATAACTTAAATCCAATCCTCTCGCTTTCAATTTTGATAACGGTTCTTCTGATAAATTATACCCATAAGTCACCTTATTTTCGTGCTTTGGATATTTCGCTCCGGACATAGATACGGGCGTAAATTCAAAATCTCCACCACTATAATCTGGATGACCATAAATCTGAAATTGAAGGTTGGTTCCTCTACCTGCACTAGCAGTAGTTCCTTCTAAAAAACAAAGAGAAGGATATAAATAAATAGACACCGCATTGGGTAAATTAGGAGACGGCTTGATAGGTAACTCATAGGAACGATCGTGAGAATAATTCTCACATTCGATCACCATAAGATTACATTGGACGCCTTTTGCCAACCAGCCTTCTCCATTCACCATCTGAGCGTACTCTCCTACAGTCATCCCGTGTACCACCGGAATTGGATGTATGCCCACAAAAGATTTATAAGCTGGATCTAAGATTGGGCCATCTACATAATGTCCATTGGGATTGGGACGGTCAAAAACCCAAAAATCTACTTGATTTTCCGCACAGGCTTCCATCACAAAATGCATGGTAGAAATATAGGTATAAAAACGAGCTCCAACATCTTGAATATCAAAAATGATAAGATCTAAACCAGCCATTTGATCAACGGTAGGTTTTTTATTTTTTCCATAAAGAGAAATGATCGGAAGCCCTGTTTTGGGATCTTTGCCGTTTTTGATTTGCTGGCCCGCATCTGCCGTTCCTCGAAAACCATGCTCTGGCGCGAAGATTTTTCGAATATCAATATCCTCTCTTACCAACCAATCGACCAAATGTGATCCATTCACC
>JALZUU010000273.1 GCA_023300665.1 Saprospiraceae bacterium
CAAGAACACCCCAACTGGGTAAATTATACCAGCACTCGCTCGGTTAAAAAAGTTATTCAAGACAAAAATATCTTATGGATTGCCACCAAAGGTGGGCTGATTAAACACAACCTCAGTACCCAAACTAATCAGTATTTTAATCGAGGTAATTCTTCTATTCCCAGCAATGACATTAATGATATCTTACTCGACCAAAACTATGATTTATGGGTTGCCACCAATCAAGGAGTTGCTCGCTTCGATGGCAATGTTTGGACGCATTATCTAGACAAAATAGCATCTTTCAGTGCCTATGTATTAACACTAAATATGCTCGACCAAGTAGTTGTAGCAGGAAATTATAGCCTCCATACTTTTGTAGATGGCGAATTTCTGGTTATGCCTAGCGAAGTACAATCCTATTTATATCCAACGGATATAGTTACAAATCCAATAGATAGTAGTATTTGGGTAACCGCTTTCACTTATGGACAATTTAATATTTGTCGTTATCAAAATACCGATGCACAGTGTTATGACCAACAGAATTCTATTCTCCCCATGGAGTCTCCTAGAATAAACTCTTTGGTCGTTGATCAACATGGAACGATTTGGTCAGACGGTGGTTTTTATAAAGAATTAAATAAAGAATGGCAACGTTATGTGCCGACTGATAGCATAAGTTTAGGAAATGCACATTCGCTCGCTATCGGTCCAAATCAACACCTTTGGTTTCTCAGTTCTTCTACCCAAAACTCAGGACAACTTATAGAATTGAACGAAGAATATCAAGTAATACGCCGAATCGATTTACCAGAAGAAATAAATCAACACAACTACCAACAACATATTTATCTCTCGCCAAATCCTAACTACGACATCTATATAAGCTCCGCATTTGATGGATTATGGCGTTTTAAAAATGACCATTGGGAGCAGATGGATATTCATGCTAATTTTGAAATCGGCAATCATATTGAACAGATTTTTTTAGCAAAAGAAGATGCTTGGATAAAAACAAAATATCACAATCAGGCTGATAGTGAATTGAAAATTAGAAATAACACAAACAATCAATGGTCATTTTTTGATAAATCATTACTTCCTGACTCTTTAAAAAATATTCAACAAACTGGAATTGTCAATCAACTAAGTGACAATTCTTTACAATTTTTCGTTCACGACCACGCTTGGTTTTATTTAAATGATACTTGGATTGACGCTAACCTTCCAGATGTGAGTAATTTGTTGAATGAAAATCGAAGCATTATTCATTTTGATCCAGATGGTCGTCGTTGGGTGTTAGACCAATGGTCAGCATATGTACTTTACGAAAGTCCAACTGGTTGGATAGTCTTTAATCCATCAGAGCATGGCAATAGTAGTGGTCAATCCTCTGGTTATTTCAATCATCCTATTACCGGAGAATTTTGGATAGCGGGATATAGCGGTATTTCTATCTATGATGGTCAATCTTGGCGACAATTTAAACCCTCTGAACAAAGTGATCTTATCCGTAATGATCGAATCGTAGATATCGCAGTTACCAGCAATGGCACTGTATGGGCAATACAACAAAATAATTTGATACGATTTAATGGAAGCGATATTCAAATTATTCACGAAATAAACGGAAAAAGTTTAAGGAATTCCCTCTCCGCTATTGAACTGGATGCAGAAGAAAATATCTGGCTAGGTATGAGTGAAGCACTGGGACATTATAGCGAAGAAACATGGACCATCTATGACACTAAAAATTCTGGAGTTATCAGTGATAGAATTCATCAGCTAGGGGTAGATGCTAACGGAAATATCTGGATGGGTGGTTATAATGCTGGATTAGGTATTTTCAATCCAAATGGATTATCCGAATCTTTTTTTATTAATAAAACAGAAACTCCCAATCAAGAAAATGAAATTGTCTCTTTTAGTATTTTTCCTAATCCACATACGAAAGGATCACGGCTTTGTATCAATCTACCAGAAACATTCTCCACCAATGATACGACGCTGGGAATCTGGTATAATGCGCTCGGACAAAAACTGGGAGAATTCACGACTAAAGAACAACTGACCATACTTCCTGGTAGTGATTTTTCGGGCTGGCCTACTGGAATTTATTACTTAAATTTAGAAAATAATGGAGCAAAACGCTCACAAGGAGTTCTTCTTAATCAATAGTTTTCATTTCAATATTCTGACAGAAAAAGATTCTTCTCTTATTTTAAGCTATTTAACGACAGTTAAAAGGGTTAAAAACTTTGGTAATCTGCCCTTCGATGTATATAATTGCTATACGATAAATCACTGCAATGATTCAATCATCTTGCGTTTGAGGTATTTTTTTAGCTAAAACTCCGGTTTTCAGCCACTTAAGGCAGCTAATTAAAGTAATGCATCGTTCTTTTAATAACCAGAAAATACAATTTTGTGTGAAAAACTGGTTAGAACGGTGAAAAATCAGCAAACGTAGTAAAAAAGTTCACCAATGGATATAGCAATTCAGTTTAAACGAGAAGAAGTCAGTTTAATTACTGCTTGTGTACGTGGAGAAAAGTGGGCCCAAAAGCAACTTTACGAAACGCACTACGGTAAGATGATGGGAGTTTGTCTTCGTTATTCTAATAATAAAGAAGATGCACTCGATATACTCCATGAGGGTTTTATTAAGGTCTTTAAACACATTAGTAAATACCAGCCGGGGACTTCCCTCAATGCTTGGATCAAAAGAATAATGGTCAATACTTCTATTGATTTTTATCGTAAGGCGATCCGTCGCCGAACAGAAAACCTTGATCAAGCTTATCAAGTGAGTTGTCATGATGCAGATGCAGTCAGTGTTTGTGGAGAAAAAGAAATACTCTCTGCTATTCAGACTTTATCTCCTGGGTATCGAACGGTTTTTAACCTTTATGTAATTGAAGGATATTCGCACCGTGAGATTGCACAACAATTAGAAATTACCGAAAGTACTTCCAGATCTAATCTGGTAAAAGCAAGAACAAAGCTCAAGGGAATCCTAGCAGCGAAACACATTGGAAATGGCAGAGATTAACGAATTTGATGACCAACTAAAAGATGCATTAAGCAATCTAGGTAAAGATATTTCTCCTAGAGACTGGGATTCGTTTGCCGAAAAGCTAACCGCTTCCAATGGTCCTTTGGATTTTGACGATCTTATTCGAGATCGAATGGACAGCCTAGAGGTCAATACAGATGCTAATCATTGGAACGTACTAGAATCCAAAATAGATCAAGAATTAAATACTCCTGAAATTTCTGACGAGGCAATTGATCAACTAGCGACCGATAATTTATCCAACCTATATATTCCTTACAACCCTACTCATTGGACCTTATTGTCTCACCGATTGGAAGAGGAATTTAATGTTCGAAGAAAGATTTTCACTTATAAGGCTGTAGAATTTAGCATGATGATTTTGTTGCTACTGACGATTGTACAATTCATGCCTAGTTATCCAAGTATCAGCGACGAAAACATCGTAGCACAAGAGCAACCTGAAATACTTAACAGTTTCGCTCAAGTAGAGAATCAATCTATTGCTGAAATAAATACTTCTGCTAGTATCGCAACCACTATAATTGCGTCTTCTGAAAAAATTACTACTTCAGAATTCACTATTACAAAAATTTCTCAAGAAGAAAAGACGCTAACAAGCTCAAAAGACTTAGTTAGAAATAACTTAACTGATCAAAGCAATAATACTCCGACTATTATTTTAACCAATGCGGCGGAAAATATTTCTGTGATCGAAATTAAAGAGGTCGTATCTAAGGAAGAAAGTCCACTATTAATTTTAAAAGATCTTGATCAGCCAACTGCTAATCAACCTTCTTTATCTTTAACTAGTTTGCCAACCAATACCTATATCATTGACCAAACTACCGACTGGTCACAGATTGGTTTACTTAAGAAATTTTCTAAGAAAGTAGTCGTTCGCTTAGGTGCAATGACTTCTGCAGATTTAAATCAAGTAAAAACACCAAGAACCAATCGATTTAAAGACAATAGTTATCAACAATTCCAACTTGGATATGGAGGTGGAATTACACTGGATTTAAATTATGAAAAACTTACTTTAAGTACTGGTTTGATTTATCGAAGAATAAATTATTACCCACAAGAGGATATAAATGTAGGAGGAACTTTTGCTAGCGGTTACCAATCGCACGTATTTGATGCAGTTAATTTAAATCTGTTAACCATCCCAATGAATCTTCAATTCCAGATGAACAATCCGGATAGAAAATGGAAATTACATGCAATTACTGGTGCATCTCTTAACGTGTTAGCACTTAACCATTATAATATTACCGTCAATAATTTAAGTAGAACCAATACGACTATTGTTGGACCTACTCCACCTCCAACAGGTCCGGATCGTTCCGCACCTATTGAACTTACACGAGAAGCAGACATTGCAGGAGAAGGGCTTTTTGAAGGAGGAGCATTTGAAAGAAATCATTACTTCACCGCTAATCTTGGTGTCGGATTAGAACGCTTTATTTCTCCTCGTTGGTCTTTATATATTCAACCTATTTACCAACATGAACTTTTCAGTAAAAGCCTAGGTCTTAACCGCGAAAGAATTCATACATTCTCTGTTCAGATAGGTGCTAAATCTACTTTTAAATAGAGAAAATTATTTAAGAATATTATGCTAAAAAAAAACGCTATGCTCTAAAGAGCATAGCGTTTTTTTTTAGCGAAGTTGTTATTCTTTTGCTTCGTAATAATTTATGTCTTGATTATTTAGCGGCCAGAGATAATCTAAGTATTCAAGATCTATTGCATCAGAAACAGGCTGAGGACCATAATCATTGATAAACTTCCGAACACCTCCATAGGCTTTAAAATCGCCACTATACCACTTAAGAATTTTAGAGAGTTTTACTTCTTCTGAGGTAATTAAATTCTTTCCTTTATTACTTAAAAAATAACGAGCCTGCTCATCCAATTGCTTATCTAGTTTATCAGCAGTATATGCTTCATTACGCAACCGCGGACAAGAGATCGCTGCACAATTTGCCGCAAAATGAATTCGTGGATCTTCAAATTCTGGACGAATGATTCCGTGTTCAATATTATTAAGGTCATATTTGGTACCTTCAATTTTTATAAATTTAATATCCCAAACAGTATTGACAAAAGGAATCCCACGCTTGACATTTTTGATACTTGCTACTGGATATTTATCTACAATGAGCTTAACCGTAAAAGCATTATATGCATTCAACCAATAAGCCAATCGCTCCTCCCGAGACCAATTTGTTTTATTCGGATGTGCACTGCTTAATAGATCAAGATAGTTTTGTAATTTTGCTTTATCACTAATAAATCCTTCATAATCTACTATACCAGCTTCCGAGACATGTGTTTTGACTAGGGTATTCCAGAGCTCATGGGTAATAGGTTTTGACGAAGACTGAATTTCTTTTACCGAATTGCAAGAGGTGATAAAGAAAAAGAATAGAAAAAAAAAGGTGAAATTCTTCATGAAAAATTTTATTGTGAATGACAAAATAAAAAAAGAAGTTACAATAAATTATGGTCGAGAAAAAATTTATTGCGAAGTAAGTGGTCAAGGAACTGAACTTTTGATTGCTTTTCCAGGATATGGAAATACCACAGATTATTACGCTCCAGCACTACCCTTACTTGCCAATAAATTCACAACCTGGATTATTGACTTACCTATGCATGGTCAAACAACTTGGCACAGACCAATGTTCACCATTAAAAATTTTACTGAAATAATTCAATTAATATTGCAACGAACCGGACATCTTACCTTTAGTCTCCTAGGACATAGTTTTGGTGGTCGAGCGGTTTTAACTCAAATCCCTTTTTTTGGAGCAAAACTTAATCAAATACTATTACTAGCCCCCGATGGAATCGTTAATCCGGGATTGATGACTGTTAGTTGGATTCCACCCTGGTTTCGGCGGATGACTGGCGGGTGGGTTGATCATAGTCACCGATTATTACCCTTAGTTAAATTTTTACACGACCGCAAATGGTTGGCCTCAGGTGCCTATCGTTTTGCCATGTTTTATTTAAAAACTAGTGAAAGACGACGCCAAGTAAAAATGTATTGGTTGTCCCTCGCAGATTTCCAAGTAGACTTACCTGCGGTCAAAGACACCATTAAAAACCATCAGATAACGACCGTTATATTTCTTGGAAAAAAAGATAAAATAATTCCATCCGATGTCGGTATTATTTTAAAATCTGGAATTGAATCATGGGTTAAAAATATAGAAGTAGATACAGGCCACCTTTTAGATGGAGGTGCGGTCCTTAGTTTAATTGATTTATAAATTATTCAAAACAAAAACAACTATGCACGGTACTCACAATGCACTAGCGGATGCCCGTAATGAAAAGGTTCAAATATATATTAACGGAGAATTCTTTCCTCGCAACGAAGCAAAAATTTCCGTTTTTGATAGCGGCTATTTAGTTGGAGATGGTATATGGGAGGCAGTTCGACTTTATGATGGTGTACTCGTTTTTTTAGACTTACACCTCGATCGTTTATTTCAAGCAGCAGCCACCGTTGGGATGGATTTAAAAATGGATCGAGCCACCTTGACCGAAAAAATTTGGGAAACATTGCGGATTAATGAAATGACCGATCAAGTACATGTTCGATTTATGATTACCCGTGGAATCAAAAAAACACCTTCGCAAGATCCTCGACTAACCATCAGTGGACCAAACTTAGTGATCATTGCTGAACATAAAAAAGCAGATGGAACAACCAAAGAAAAAGGAGTAACCTTATTCACCAGTACTGTCCGTCGAGGGTCTCCTGATTATCTCGATCCAAGATTAAATTGTCATAGTAAACTCCACGAGGTACAAGCATTAATTCAAGCCATCGAAGCTGGAGCAGACGAAGCTTTAATGTTGGATACCCAAGGGTTTGTATCAACTTGTAATGCAACCAATTTTTTTATTATTAAAAATGGAGAACTCTGGACTTCTACTGGTCAGTATTGTATGAATGGAATTACACGCGGCAATATTCTTCGGGTTGCTCGACGTCATGGAATGCCTGTTTTTGAAAAGAATTTTTCACTTTTTGATGTATATGGTGCCGACGAAGCTTTTGTCACAGGAACTTTCGGTGGAGTCACGCCAGTTACTAAAGTAGATGGACGGGTTATTGGATCCGGAACTTATGGTCCACATGCTCGACAATTAAGTGACTGGTATCTAGCCCTAATCCAAGAAGAAGTAGCAAAGGGAAAGGCTGGCTTGTAAAGAGAGATTTTAATACCTTTGTGTTTGTTAATGAATAATGGGGTAATGAATAATTAATAATGTTCCCTGCTATCGTGTTTAATGAATAATGTCTTCAATCGTGTAAAATTCAATTCAACACTAGTTTTTCAAACTGATATTGTCTTCACTCTATCGCGATTGAAGAAGGCAAATAGCAAATAGCAAATAGCAAA
>JALZUU010000274.1 GCA_023300665.1 Saprospiraceae bacterium
CTGCAAAATTTGCTAAAACTACAAATACTGGTTCATCTACTAAGAAATCTAAATCTAAGTCTAAAGTTAAAACAACTTCTTCTTCCACTTCTTCTAGAGGGGTTGGTGAGGTTTACAAAGATTCAGTTTATGGATTAAAGTCAGATAACCTACAAGTTGTAGAAGGAATCGGACCTAAGATTAATCAGATACTAAACGAAGATGGGATTGTTACTTGGAGACAATTGTCAAAAGCTACTTCTACCCATTTGAAAAATGTGTTAACCGAAGCAGGTCCTCGTTTCAAAATGCACAATCCTGCTAGCTGGCCAAACCAAGCACGTTTTGCTGCGGATGGCGACTGGAACGGACTAATTGAATTACAGAAAGTTTTGGATGGTGGAAAAGATGGTGGTAGTAATACCGTTTCTGATTCAAAACTCGAAAAAATGCTTATCAAGAAAGGTAAGATGAAAAAATAATTTTTGAAAATTATTTAAGCACTTAGGGAATACGATTCATATCGTATTCCCTTTTTTAATTATGAAACAAGGAAATATCTCCACTAAAAATCACTAAACTTCCATCCTTAAATTCTACTTCTACAAAATAAATATATACGTTCTGACTGGCTCGTTCTCCTTTAAAGAAACCATTCCAACCAAGTTGAGGATCGTTGATGGAGGTATTTTCCTTACCAAAAATTTGCGCGCCCCAACGGTTAAAAACCGCAAACTTTTGAATGCCTTTAATCGTATTAGGATCACCGGATACATAAAAGAAATCATTCTGTCCATCTGCATTTGGTGAAAATGCATTAGGGATATAAATGCTTTTAGTAGAAAGATCAATTGTCACTTCTGCCTGGGCACAGACTTCTGGACAATCTAAAACACAAACTTCATAGGAGAAACTTTCCGTTCGATTTGTTCTTAAATCTTCTGGTGTATAAAAAACAATATTTTCATCGTTGACTAATATATTTCCACTTGTTAAGTCGAAAGTCCGAACCATAAATTCTTCATAATTGCCTAGACTATCATTTTCCAAAATATTTATCTGATAAATTTCTCCTTCAAAAAGATCATGATGGTCATTATTGGCAAAAATCCCGGCGGGTGGTAAAACAGTTACTGTATCGACTCCTAGGCATTCATTAGCTGGATCAAAGATTTGTAGGGTGTAAATTCCAGGAATGGTAACAATTGGATTTATTATTTCAGTTTGCATCGTGGTGTCTGGACCATCCCACCTAATCTCAAATTCATCCAAAGGAACGATTCCATTTAATCTAACCTCTCCAGCCTTACAGTCAAAATCGATATCTATTCCTGCATCTACTAGCGGTGCTGGTTCAATTTTTATACTAAAAGAAACAGGAATACTTTCACAAGATCCTATTTTTTGAATGACCCAAAAATTGAAGATACCAGCTAAATTATTATTTAAATTTGGTTTAAAAATAGAGGTGTCACTCACCAAAATTGGAGATACACCGAAACTAGGATCTCTATCATACCATAGGAAGCTGGCACCAATATTTGGATTGGTAACAACTAGGGTCGGAATGGATTCATTTTGACAAATCAACTGATCTTCTATCTGCGGATCGGCAATCTCAATTAGGGTTCCTTGACATGGAACACAAACGGAATTATCAATAGTTAAAATAATTTTAGCATCATTAATCGTACATGGATTTCGATCATCGCAGGAAACGGATGTGGTTGGACCGTTACTACAATCGACAGGAGTTCCAGTACAAGGGATACAGATCGAACCATCACAATCCAAAATAGTTTGTTGATCATTTATGGTAGAAATATTCCCATCATCACAAGAGACAACGGAGGTTGAACCATTATTACAATTTATGGGCGTACCAGCACAAGGAATACAAATGGTTCCGTCGGTATCTAAGATGGATTGTACATCATTTTCTGTGCAGGGATTATTATCGTTACAGGAAATCGTTGAAGTGGTTCCGTTTGAGCAATCGACAGGAGTTCCAGTACAAGGGATACAGATCGAACCATCACAATCCAAAATAGTTTGTTGATCATTGATGGTAGAAATATCACCATCATCGCAAGAGACAACGGAGGTTGAACCATTATTACAATCTATGGGTGTACCAGCACAAGGAATACAAATGGTTCCATCACTATCTAAGACGGATTGAATATCACTTTCTGTGCACGGATTATTGTCGTTACAGGCAACCATTGAAGTGGTTCCGTTTGAGCAATCGACAGGAGTTCCAGTACAAGGCAAACAAATCGAACCATCACAATCCAAGATAGTTTGTTGGTCATTGATGGTAGAAATATTCCCATCATCGCAAGAGACAACGGAGGTTGAACCATTATTACAATCTATGGGTGTGCCAGCACAAGGAATACAAATAGTTCCGTCGCTATCTAAGACGGATTGTACATCATTTTCTGTGCACGGATTATTGTCGTTACAGGCAACCATTGAAGTGGTTCCGTTTGAGCAATCGACAGGAGTTCCAGTACAAGGCATACAAATCGAGCCATCACAATCCAAAATAGTTTGTTGGTCATTGATGGTAGAAATATTCCCATCATCACAAGAGACAATGGAGGT
>JALZUU010000275.1 GCA_023300665.1 Saprospiraceae bacterium
TTAGAAGTGCTGAGTTCGAAAAATGCGACAGGCGGCAGATTTTTTGCCTGCCTTCCTGCGGAACGCAGGCAGGTTTCGTTTTTTTTCTGCCAAAAAAATAAACATTAAAAAATACAATAAATGTAATCTGTTTAAATCTTGGCATAAATCACCTTGAAATTTCATAAAGAATTAAGGTGAAAAATGTTACCAGCTCAGTGTCAATTTTTGTTTAACACTCTATGTCAGCCAACTGGCAAAAAAAGGAAGCTAAACTAGAATAATAATTGATCAATTTTTATTGCTCGAAAAAAATACCAGACTTTACTTAAACAACTTCAAAAAAAGAAACCCAAGTCCGAACTAGTGGACTTGGGTTTTTTCTTTTTTCAATAAATCACTTTAATACAATACGATTTTTCTAACAGTAGAAAATCCTTTAGTTTCCAAGTTTAACAAATAGATACCAGCCTGGTAATTAGACAAATCAAATGCTACATTACCAGCAGCGGGATTTATCTGTTTTGATAATAAAAGTTTTCCATCAATACTGGTGATTTTTGCCATCACTTCCGTTTCTATATTGTTAATATTTACATTGATAATACCATCCGTTGGATTAGGAGAAATATCAACGAGTAAATCTAATTGATCTGAATTTTCTGTTGAAGTTACCACACAACTAGCAGGAAGATCAAAAGCTTCTATACCTCCTGCAGCTGCACTAAATCCTAAACCACGTCGCGCAAATGTTTCCCAAATCAAACATTCATTTGCACCACCATTATTGGCTACATCGGCAGCAAGAATTGCATCTCTTGAATCGATAAAAGTTGGATTACAAGACTGTAGTTTAAGGCCATCAACCACCAACTGCATGGCTATGTTATTTCCGCCATTTCCATTATAGAGATCCTCATCAAAAGAATATTCATCTACCAAATTCCAATACAAATCCCAAGTCATCGCACACCAAACGGAACCAATGCGATGTACACTTTGAGAAGTAGTAATATTAGCATAGGTGTCTGGATTGATCGCCATACTTCGACTATAAGGATAGGTTCGTATTCCAGTTCCTGTCGGTGGTTCATTAATTGCATAAGTTCCGATACCTCTTCTTTCATCTGCCGTATTATTTATACCGGTAGTCATTACCAGTCCAAACCAATCGCTCCATCCTTCACTAGGTCTTTCCGCATTATTTAGGCAATTAGGGGCAGCTGGCCCTCCAGTCAATCGTCCAGAAACACCATGAGCATATTCATGGGCAATGATTCCATTATCAAAATCACCATCTATTCCACCTGGACCAGGAGTTGTAATATTGAAGTCAGGAGATTCTAAAGTGACCGTCAAATTATCCTCTAAGTGCATTTTTAGCTCCGCACAATTAGCCATTGAAATCATCACACCGGGAATGGTCACTTGATTACCAAAATCTCCTGCTCCCATAGCGAAAGGAGGATCTGGTAAATTTTGACAAACAATTACTGCGATAGCACCTCCTTGTTCCGCTTTTAGCATTTTTTCACCAAACTCACATCCACCTCGATCAATCAAGGCAATGGCACCATCTATTTCAGCACCATTCGTTAAATCCTCACAAAGGTCTGAACTAGTTCCAACACCATCGGCTACCAAAACTACGGGTGCAGTAATACCTGGGCTGTTTAGACCACCACCAAATGCAGCTGGAACCATAGCATAGGTCTCTCCTTGGATGGTATCAGGAGCGGTGGCCAATAAATCAAAGGTAGGTGGATCTGGCAATTCTTCATTCGTCCACAAAAACATCTGTATCCGTGCAGTTGATCCATCTTGCGCTGCCGAAAATATAGCATTATTGGTACCGCTTCCATCAAGTCCTTCCGCTGCAATAAAATCTCCTTGAATTCCGCCATTACCATAATTATTGGTTTGAAAATTACCGGATTCTTCATCAAAACCGTATTGGTACCATAGATCATGTGCGATATTCGTCCAATAAAAAAGATTGGTGATTGCTGGATCAATTTGAGTATAAGGTAGGTTGGTTGATAAGTCCAAAGGAAAATCAAATTCAAGATCTTCACCACCGTCTGGTTCATCATCCAAAGACCGATTTAAATTAAAAACATCTTGATAGGCATGCGCATTATTACCACGAGTAATAGTAAATTCTGAACCTGGCATACCATCGGTATCATGCCAACCAAAAGGAGAAGCTTCAAGGTTTGCAGGATCGGTAACGATTGTTCTAGCTCCAAAAGTAGGTCCTTGGACTGGAATTGGATATACATTATAAGCGTTACCCATTACCATGCTCTCAGCTGTTTCCGTTTTTGAGGATGCATGGTTAACAAAGTCATGTGAATGTTCCTCATTAGAACAAGTGGCTCCTGGGGTTTCAAAATTACAACGAACCACATAATCGTCTGCTTTTATAAATCTACCAGATACTGCATCAACACGAGCATTCCACCAATGTTGTGCATCTAGTTGATAATACCGAACTTTCCAAACCAATTGAACCGTTTCAAGATCTACTACCTCGTACGCCAATTCAACTTCGATTGGCTCCAAGGCTAATCCTTCCGGAGAAAAAATAAATTCCAGATCGGATGTTCTGGATTGAAGTTCAATGCTGCCCGTTGTTTTAATTTCAAAATGATCAATTACCCTTTGGACTGCTAGTTCTGGAGCAATGGAAGGAGTGGTCGTATTTATTTTTTCATTTAAATTAGAAACAAAGCGATTCCCAAAATTTAAGACTTTACCATCCGATAAAATATTGATATTGAAAATGGCCTCGTTTACTTCAATATTTTGGTGTTTTTGCTTTAGATATACATGTGTTACCCCGTTATGTTTGGTGGTGTATAAATCATTGACATGATATTCACTAATGTCATCGGAAGTGAGATTTAGTGTTTCTTTTTGGGCATCTAGATATTTTAGTGCGATTTCCAATGACGATTCTTTTTGAGCAAATAGGCCATTAGGACTTAGAAAAATTAATGCAATTAATATACTAAATAGGTTGAAGGCTTTTTTCATAAGTTAAGAATTTTTAATAGTTAGTTCGTGAGGTTTAATCATTTTCATCTAAACAAGTTGTTCAATATTTTTAAATACATCCTTAAGCTAGAGAAAATTATTCAAATCGAGCCTATTTTTTTAAGAATTAGCCGTAATATTGACAAGAAAAAAGACGAAGCGTCCGCAGGCAGGCTATTCACTTGTCCACCAGGTAACCCTATTCCTGTTAAAGTTCAAGTTGAGTATATTTTTGAATTGGTGTTTTTGGTTGAAAAAAAAGGTTTAATCTGCTGGGAATAATATCGTATGTTAATGATGGTTAATTGTTATGTTTGGATATAATATTAAATCGAAAAGACTCTGGTATCATCACTGGATTAAATAACAAAAAATACAATTAGGAAAACGGGTGTTTTGTTGCAGTAATCAAATAAAACGCTCTTAATGAAAAAGAAGAATGAAACTCTAATAGGATTGATGTAGGTACAAAAACTTAGACAAACTTTAAAAAAAGCGCGAAAGGCGCTAAGGTTAAATGGATTTTTAAAAGGAAAAATTAAAACAAAATGAACCGATATTATACAAAATTAAGTTTCCGAATTGGAGCATAAGGAGATGTTTATAAATGTTCACCAAACTACTGGATATTTGTGGGTTTGTAGCTATTGTCCTGTGATACGGCCAGAGTTAGGAAGCAGAAAATGGAATAAATATCCAATATTATAAAATGTTCACAAAAGACGAAGATAAGGGCCTGATTGTCAAGACAAAGCAAGTTTTAAGGTTCGAAGCAAAATTCTTTTCTTATAATCCCTAATATTTGTTATTTTGGTCGATTTAGAACAAATATGAAGCTGTTTAAGAATGTTCACAAAAGGTGAGGATAAGTGCTTGATAATGTGGGCGATGCTCATTTTTCTCTGA
>JALZUU010000276.1 GCA_023300665.1 Saprospiraceae bacterium
CACACTGATCTTCTATAAATGGATCTACACTCGCTGTTACATTCGTCGTACCACACGCATCAATCGCCGTCAATGTCTCTTGGGTCGGTAACACATCATCACAATTAACATCTGCTATCGTCGATGGCTGCGCGTCAAACACAGGACCTTCACTATCTGGCAAAACATTAAATGTCTGGGTCGTTTCTGTTGTGTTTCCACATACATCCGTCGCTGTCCAACGATACGTAATCGCATAACCGCCACACTGATCTTCCACAAACGTATCTACACTCGCTACTACATTTGTCGTACCACATGCATCAATCGCTGTCAATGTCTCTTGTGTCGGTAATACATCATTACAACTTATATCTGATATCGCAACAGGCTGAGAATCAAACACTGGACCTTCACTATCAGGTAAAACATTAAATGTCTCTGTCGTTTCTATTACATTACCACAGTCATCCGTCGCTGTCCAACGATACGTTATCGCATAGCCACCACACTGATTCTCTACAAATGCATCTACACTCGCTACTACATTCACATTAACACACGCATCTGTCGCTGTTAACGTTTCTTGCACTGGTAAGGCATCATTACAACTTACATCTGATATCGCAACAGGCTGAGAATCAAATACTGCTACATCTGAGTCTGGTAATACATTAAAATCTTGTGTCACTTCAGTTGTATTTCCACAGGCATCACTCGCTGTCCAACGATATGTAATTACATAACCGCCACAATTATTTGCCGTATAAGTATCTACACTTGGGGTCACAGTTGTTGTTCCACACGCATCATTCGCTGTCAACGTCTCTTGGACTGGTAAGCCATTATCACAACTTACATCTCCAATCGCAACAGGCTGTGTATCAAACACTGGACCTTCATTATCTGATAAGACATTAAATGTCTCTGTCGTTTCTGTTGTGTTTCCACACGCATCACTTGCTATCCAACGATATGTAATCGCATAACCGCCACATTGATCTTCTGTAAATAAATCTACACTCGCTGTTACATTCGCCATGCCACATGCATCGGTCGCTGTTAATGTTACTTGTGTTGGTAATATATCATTGCAATTTATATCCGCTATCATTCCAGGCTGTGCATCAAACACAGGACCTTCATTATCTGGCAACACATTAAACGCTCTTGTTGTTTCACTTGTGTTACCACATGCATCCGTCAGAGTCCAACGATACGTAACCTCATATCCACTACATTGATCCGCTGTGAAAGGATCTACACTCATTACAACTGTTGCTAATCCACACGCATCGTTAGCTCCTATATCTTCTTGAATCGGTAAAGCATCATTACAACTGATATCTGCTATTTGTGCAGGTGCTCTATCAAGTCTAGGACCTTCTGTATCTGGTAAAACGTTAAACGTTTGGGTTGTTTCGATCGAATTCCCACAATCATCCATGACTGTCCAACGATAGGTAATCGCATAGCCGCCACACTGATCCTCCGTATAAGGATCAATAGTCTGTACTATAGTCACCTCACTACATTTATCTGTTGCAGATACTGCTTCTGGGGTTGGTAAGTTATCTCCACAGTTCACATCTGCAATCGGACCTGGCAAATTCAAGAATGTAGGCTTAATTGTATCTGGACGAGTAAAAAATGTCTCCGTCATTTCATTCAAGTTTCCACAACCATCAAACGCAGACCATCTATACGTGATAAAATATCCATTACAGTTATCTTCTACATAAGGGTCAATATTTGGAGTTATTACAACATTGCTACAATCATCCGTTACCGTTAATGTCTCAATAACTGGAAGTGGATCTCCACAATCTCTATCTGCTATTGGCTTTGGAATACTATCAAACATAGGTCCCTCACTATCAGGCAATACATTAAATGATCTACTTATCTCTAACTCATTTCCACAATTATCTCTCGTAACCCATCGATAAGTAACTTCGTAACCCTCACATACATTTTCTGTATAAGGATCAATCGAAGGGGTAACAGATACATTGTTGCAATTATCCGTCACTGTCAGTACTTCTACCGCAGGAAATGGATCGTTACAATTAATATCTGATATAAGATCAGGTAAACTATCGAAAACAGGGGCTTCATTATCTGGAAGTACATTTATTGTTTGAACTACTTCTGTCGTATTGCCACACTCATTTGTTGCAACCCAACGATCAGTTATTGTAAATCCATTACACCTTTCTATTGTAAATGTTTCTCTTATTTTTTCAACACTAACAGTCTTACAACCATCTGTTGCTGTATAATCTTCTTGAGTAGGTATTGCATCTGCACAAGTTATATTAATACTCGTTGCTGGTATACTATCAAACACTGGATTACTTTCAATTGGTAATACATTGAAAGACTGACTAACTTCAGTCGTATTTCCACAAGCATCTGTAGCAATCCAACGATAAACAACCCCAAATCCATTACAGTTATCTTCAACATAATCAATAGATGGAGTTACTATTGATGTATTACATATATCAGTAGCAGTTAAAATTTCTTGGACTGGTAAATCTTCTATACAATCAACATCACTAATAGCTACAGGTTGTGCATCAAACACGGGACCTTCCGTATCTGGTAATACATTAAAGCTTTGCGTCGTCTCTGTGATGTTTCCACATGCATCCGTCGCT
>JALZUU010000277.1 GCA_023300665.1 Saprospiraceae bacterium
TAAATATTGCCCTCACCAAATTAATCACTACCATGAAAAATGTGTTTTCCCTTTTAATTTTTATTTTTATTTTCTCTCATTGTGCAAGTCCAGAAACGGAAACTGCCGCTAAAAATGCTAATATACCTGTGAATTACCCCACTACTAAAAAAAATGACCAAGTAGATAAATACCACGATACTGATATCAAAGATGAATATCGATGGTTGGAAGATGACAACGCCGATGATACCAAAGCTTGGGTGGGCGAACAAAATAAAGTAACAAAAGGCTATCTCGATCAAATCCCTTTCCGAAAAAAAATACGCGAACGCTACGAGGAATTATATAATTATCCAAAATTATCTTCTCCATTCAAAGCTGGTGAATACTACTTTTTTTATAAAAATGATGGACTACAAAATCAATCTGTTATTTATTATCAAAAAGGGTTGGATGGTGAACCTGAAGTCTTTATCGATCCGAACGCTCTTTCAGCAGAAGGAACAACGGCTATTAGTTTGGCTGGCTTTTCAAATGACAATAAGTATGTAGCGTATTCTCGTCAAGATGCTGGATCTGATTGGCAAAAATTTTATATCATGGAAGTAGCTACTAAAAAGCAATTATCCGACGAACTTGAATGGGTGAAATTTTCGGGTGCTAGCTGGAAGGGCGATGGTTTCTTCTATAGTCGCTATCCTGCACCAAAGGAAGGAGCTGAATTTTCTGGAGACAATCGCAATCATAGTGTCTATTTTCATAAGTTGGGAGATGATCAATCTAAGGATCAGTTAGTTTATGAAGATCCTAAAAATCCTAACATGTATCACTATGGCGGAGTGACAGAAGATCAACGCTTTTTCGTTTTATATGCAGCTCCAGGTACCGATGGTTACGCCGCATATTATAAAGATTTAAATAAGGAAGGTAGTAAATTTGTTACGCTTTTTGAAGGTTATAAAAATAAGAGTTCAGTAGTGCACAATATTGGTGATAAAATGTTGATTCAAACAGATATTGATGCACCCAAGTATCGATTGATAGAATTAGATATTAAAAATCCTGATCAAAAAAACTGGAAAGAAATAATTCCTGAAACAGAAAATTTATTACGAGGAATTTCTACGGGTGGTGGGAAATTATTTGCCAGTTACCTTCAAGATGCAACGACTAGAATTTATCAATATGATTATGATGGTAATAATAAAAAGGAAATAAAACTACCTGGTTTAGGATCCGCTTTTGGATTTGGTGGAAAAGAAAAAGACAATACTTTGTTCTACACTTTCACCTCTTTTATCTACCCTGGAACCATCTTCCAATACGATGTAAAAAATGGTACTTCCAATGAATTCTACAAAACAGAATTAAAATTCAATCCGGAAGACTATGTTGAAAAACAAATCTTCTACACGAGTAAAGATGGTACCAAAGTTCCTATGTTTATTGTTCATGCTAAAGATTTAAAACTAGACGGAACTGCTCCAACTTACCTATACGCTTATGGTGGATTTAATGTCAGCCTAACTCCATCATTTAGTACTTCTAGGATTTTATTATTAGAAAACGGCGGAGTGTTTGCCATGCCAAATCTACGAGGTGGTGGAGAATATGGGGAAGAATGGCATAAAGGTGGAATGCTAGAAAATAAACAAAACGTATTCGACGATTTCATTGCTGCAGGAGAATATTTAATTGGTAATAACTATACAAGCAAAGATAAACTAGCAATTGCTGGAGGGTCAAATGGCGGACTATTGGTTGGAGCAGCGATGACTCAACGACCAGATTTATTTGCCGTAGCACTACCTGCTGTTGGTGTGATGGATATGTTGAGATATCATAAATTCACCGTAGGTAAAGGCTGGATTCCAGAGTATGGAAGTAGTGACAATCCAGAAGATTTTAAAAATTTACTTTCTTACTCTCCGCTTCACAATCTAAAAGAAGGTACCGAATATCCAGCAACAATGGTCACCACCGCTGACCATGATGATCGCGTAGTACCCGCACACTCTTTTAAATTTGCCGCAAAGCTACAAGAGGTTCATAAGGGAGAAAATCCCGTTTTAATTAGGGTTGAAACCAATGCTGGACACGGTGCTGGAAAACCTACTTCAAAGATTATTGATGAACAGGCAGATATTTGGTCTTTTGTTTTTTATAATACAAATGCTCCAGTGAAATATTTAAATCAATAATTTCAATTTTATGAAGCTGTTCAAGAAAAGGCTGTATAATAAAAATATTATACAGCCTTTCCTTATTTTTTACCAAAACTAAAATTCTGGCATATTTTTTTCTTAAGACACCTATAGAAACTTTTTAATTAAAATTAAAAAGTTCAGAGTTAATAGCTCTTTTTTAGAAACCTTTGAATCATTCTAAAATAAACTAAAATGAAATATTTTATACTTTTCCTTCGTCCATTCTGGACTCCTATCTTTTCTTTTTTACTATTTCACATAAAATTTCGGCAATTTATCTATTAATAATATTAAAAAATAGATAGATATTTTTCGTTCAAGTCACTGACATTCAAAACTTGCTCGCCTGTCTTCGCAGTGCCTTAACAGATCTGTTAGCGCAACGCTGCAAAGGTATCTGGCCATTTCGTTTAACTTTCTATTTTTTAAAATCAGAAATTAGTTTTTGCAGATACATTCATTACTATCTCGTAAAGCCCTAGCTAATAAAATACTTTAGCAAAATGTATTGCTTATTTTTCTGTTAAAAAATAAAAGAAAAATTGTCTTAGCATAAATTAAATTTTAATTCTTAACCCAAGAAATAAGCACAAGAAAATTTCAGTACATGTCAGAAGTACCGCATCTCTTCGGAGTGCGGTATTCCTTTTTTAGCAGGTTTTTAAAACATTTAAACACCAAATTGTGTCAGATGGTGATCTAGATGTTTAGCAAAAAGGGTACTCCATTCTGACTCGGTTAATTTACCAAAAGAATTAGATTCTTTTTGTTCAAAATGAGCGGATCCTAATGTCTGTGTTTTCTGAACATAGTCAATCAGTTTTTTCTTTTCTTTTTCAAAATCCTGATCCGCAGACACTAAAAATGCAGGTGCCGTACGACCATTTTTTTGATAAGGTTTTGGTCCCACAACTGCTGGCTTTACAAAACGAGTAAGTAACCAACGTACTAAAAAATTAGGTTGTGGATATTTATCCGTGTACGCCATATCATAGGCGACGTTAAGATGCGCTAACATCTGAGCTACATTCATTTCACCCCATTGAGGAGTGGTAGTCGAGGTTAGCTGATTAATACGAGCGATTGCTTCGTTGATGTGATTTTGATCAAAACTACTTTTCATATTGTTTGTTTAAATAAAATTCTACTGACCAGGGCGCCACTTTCTTTTTTTGTTTCGTTCTTTTTTAGCCATCCACTTAGGCTTTTTTCCTTCGAAAAAATCAATGGATTCTTTTTTTGTTTTTGATTGCTTTACTTTTTTTATCCGCTCTTTTTTACCTGAATTGATTGCAGTCGAAGCTTCTTCTGTTTTAGATGAATCACCAATTAAATGGCGTAACGTTTTTATTTCTCTTTGCGTTAATTCTCGCCATTTCCCAGGCGGTATCTTACTCAATCGTACATGCATAATTCGGGTACGCTTCAGTCGCGTAACATTGTATCCCAAATATTCACACATCCGTCGAATTTGTCGATTAAGGCCTTGGGTTAAAATTATTTTAAACTTATTCTCTTCCAATTGAGTTACTTGGCAAGATTGCGTTACCGTATCAAGAATAGGAACACCATTTCCCATTTTATGGATAAAATCTTTTGTAATTGGTCTATCTACAGTAACCTGATATTCTTTCTCATGGTTATTACCAGCTCGTAAAATTTTGTTGACAATATCTCCGTCATTGGTTAAAAATATTAAACCTTGTGAAGGCTTGTCGAGCCGTCCAACAGGAAACAATCGTTGTGGGTGATTGATAAATCGAATGATATTTTTTTTCTCTCGCTCGTCCGTTGTACAAACAATTCCAACTGGTTTATTAAAAGCTAAATACAAGGTACGCGGTTTCGCTTTTAATGGTTTTTTATCAATGAGGACTTGATCGTTTGAGCTTACACGGTTGCCAAGAATGGCTACTTTTCCGTTAATCGTCACTCGTCCTTCTTTAATTAACTTATCTGCTTCCCGGCGCGAACATCGTCCGGTATTACTGATAAACTTATTAAGACTGAGCGAATTATCTGGCATTGTTGATTTGTTGATTTGTTGATTTGTTGATTTGTTGATTTGTTGATTTGTTGATTTGTTGATTTGTTGATTTGTTGATTTGTTGATTTGTTGATTTG
>JALZUU010000278.1 GCA_023300665.1 Saprospiraceae bacterium
GCTCGTTCTGTTGACTATTTAGCGGTAGCTTATACCGACGAAGGAGTGGCTTTACGCAAAGCTGGTATTCGTTTACCAATTCTCGTATTAAATCCTGAAGAGGCCTCTCTCGAAGCACTCGTTCAGCACCAGCTAGAAGCAGAGATTTATAGTCTTACTCAACTTAATCGATTGATCGAATTAACCGATCTTGCGGCACTACCACCTCATAGTTTCCCTGTTCATTTAAATCTAGATACGGGGATGTCTCGACTAGGATTACAGGAAACAGATTTCACTCAATTATTTAAAATTCTAAATGCTTATCCAGCACTGAAGTTGGTCTCAATTTTCACCCATTTAGCTGCCAGTGACGAGGCTCGCCATGATAAATTTACCCATCAACAGATTGCTAATTATCAAGCGGGATACGCTGCTATTTCTAAAAAAATTGGCTACCAACCGACTAGACATGTATTGAATACTGCTGGAATCACCCGTTTCCCACAATACCAGATGGATATGGTGCGTTTGGGAATTGGACTCTATGGCTACGATGCGGCTACACCTAGAAGCACGAACCTAGAGACCGTACACACACTTAAGGCTAGCATTTCCCATATAAAACTGATAAAAAAAGGTACTTCTATTGGTTATGGTCGAAAAGGACGTGCTCAACAGGACAGTCTTATTGCGACAGTGACGATTGGTTATGCCGACGGTTTGTTAAGAAAAGCGGGAAATGGTCGATTCAGTGGTTTATTGCATGGAATCCGCGTTCCTACCATCGGAAATATCTGTATGGATATGTGTATGATGGACATTACCGCCGTTCCGCAAGCTAAAATGGGCGATGAAATCATCATTTTTGGGCCTAATTTACCTGTTACAGCGCTGTCGAATAGCTTGGAGACCATTCCATATGAAATCTTTACTGGAATATCTGAACGAGTAAAAAGGGTTTATTATCAAGAGGTTGTATAGAAGCTGTTTCCATTTTTAGTAATTGCCAAACCATTACATTAGTAATCTTTTAGTCAAATTCCAGAAGTAAAATTCGTATTTTTGCAGTTCGTTTGATGTGAAATTTATGCATGTCGAACTGGATTGTTGAACATATATTATCATAGTGTAAAAAAAATAGAAAAATGTCATTTCGTTTATCCATTTTAACCATCTTATTTTTCGGTATCTTATTCACTGCTACTGCACAAGAAGATCCCGTTTTATTTTCCGTTCAAAATAAACCAGTACATGTTTCTGAGTTTGATTATATCTATAAGAAAACCAACGGAGATAAAGCTGATTATTCTCAAAACTCACTAGATGAGTATCTAGATCTTTATATCAAATTCAAGCTAAAAGTACAGCGAGCTCGCGATATGCAGTTGGATACCATTCCTGCACTTATCAAAGAATTAAGTGGCTACCGACGTCAATTAGCAAATAGTTATTTGGTAGATAAAGAAGTTACGGAAAAGCTCGTCGAAGAAGCTTACCAAAGAACTCAAGAGGAAGTGGACATCAGCCACATCATGGTAAAGATGCCAAACAACCCACAACCTGCTGACACTTTGAGGGCTTATAAAAAAATTATGAAAGCCAAAACCGCTCTTGATGGTGGTCAATCTTTTAGCGCTGTAGCAAAAGAATATTCAGAAGATGATAATTCAAAGAACACTAGCGGTCGACTTGGTTATTTTAGCGCTATCTTCCGACCTGGTTTTTACGAAATGGAATCAGCGGCTTATAACGTTAAAGTTGGTAAATATTACCGACCAATCCGTACCGCAACAGGATATCACATTATCAAATTAAATAATAAACGTCCTTCTCGTGGTGAAGTAGAGGCTGCTCATATTTTAATTAGAACGGAAAAAAATCAATCTGATAAAAAGCAGATGGCGACCATCGATAGTATTTATACGGTATTAAAGAATGGTGGAAATTTTGAAAAGTTAGCTGGAAAACTTTCTCAGCATCAACAAACAGCTCAGAAAGGTGGGTACATCGGTTTTGTTTCTACCAACAGCCCTGTAGATGAATCTTTTAAAGATCAAGTATTTGATTTAAAATCAGATAAATTATTTTCTAAACCTTTTAAAAGTAGTGTAGGCTGGCATATTGTAAGTCGTATTTCTAAAAAACCAGTAGAAGCTCCTGAGATTGCTAAACGACGATTACAAACTAAAATACAAAATAGCGCTAAAGGAAAAGCAGGTAAATTCAGCCGTCAAGAATTAGCAAAGGAAGCTATGATTGTTAAAATTAAAGAAGAGGCGAATTTTAAAGAAAAAGGTACGGTCAAGATGCAAATGATTGCTAATATTGATAGTACCTACACTTCTCATCGATGGAAAAAAGATCTAACCAATAAAAATGAACTTTTTTCTTTTGGGAATAAAATGAAATCCACCGTAGCTGATTTTAACGAATTTAGTAAAACAGCTTCTACGCGATTACGACGCCATAAAAATGCAGATCCTAAGGACGTAGCCGCTATGGTTTATCAAGATTTTATAAACGATAGTGCTTTAAAATATGAAGAAGCACAGCTTGAAAACAAGTATCCTGAGTTCAAATCTCTTATGCGAGAGTACGAAGAAGGAATATTATTATTCGAAGCGACCAAACTCCAGGTATGGGATAAGGCGTCTACTGATAGTACAGGGTTGGTTGCCTTCCATGCTACCGTACCTAATAAGTACCAATGGAAGGAACGAGCAGTCGTTGATTTATACACTTTACGATCTGGAAACGAAGACAAAGTAAAAGAAATCGTTACGATGCTTGGAACTGGAAAATCTTCTGAAGAAATACTCGCAAGCCTTAATAAAGAGGATCAGCAAGTTTTGAGTGTTCAAGAAAAAGAATACGAAAAAGGTCGAGATAAAAATTTGGATAAGATTAACTGGAAAAAAGGAGCGGTGACCGCAGCATTGAAAAACGATCGTACAAGGTCTACCTCTTTCATGGTCATCAAAGGAACCAAAACTCCTGGAGTTAAAACCTTAGATGAAGCTCGTGGATATGTGATTGCAGATTACCAGGATTTTCTAGAAAAGAAATGGTTAGAAGAACTAAATACGAATTATAAAGTAGAGAAAAACGATCAAGTTTTTAAAAGTCTGATTAAGTAGTATGTTTAAACAGTTTTTAATATTTTTTTTATTGGGATGTGGCTGTTTTCTGGCTTGTAAGAGCGAGCAAGCACCTCCGGAAGCAAACGATGTCTTATTGGCAACTGTCCATGGAAAACCACTTTATCTTTCTGAAGTAAACGCCATGGTTCCTTCTGAGGCTAGTACCGAAGATAGTGCGATGATTGCAAGTGCTTTTATGGAAAAATGGATTAGAGAAGCTTTATTGATGAATGAAGCAGAACGAAATCTACCAAAAGACTTAAAGATTGACGACCTAGTACGCGATTATCGTGCTTCGTTAATTCGACATAATTATGAAAAAATATTAGTAGAACTACAATTGGATTCTACGATTACTTCTCAGGAGTTGACAACCTACTACGAAGCCAATAAAGAGCAGTTCCGTTTGGAAAACCCAATTGTGCGTTGCTTGTTTATGGAAATGCCGAATAATAGTACACAGCTAAAAAATGCAGATAAAATTTGGAAAGAGGATGGAAAAAAAGGAAGCGAAGCATTGAACGCATTTGCTAGTACACATAGCAGCCAATTTATGTTGAATGATAGTATTTGGTATCGCCCTGATTATCTGATGACCTTATTACCTGAGAAAAACCGAAAAAGTAAACATTTTACCAACGGTACTAAACTAGATTTTACAGACGATCAATTTAAATATTATCTAAGTATTTTGGATCGAACACCGAAAGGTGAAATTGCCCCGATAGAATATGTGATTGATCAGATGAGCAGGGTAATTTTACACAAGAGAAAAATAGCCTTATTAAACGAAAAGCGGGAAGAGATTTACGAGCGGGAGATTAACCGAAACACCATAAAAGTTTATAACTAATGCGTCAATTTATTATTTTTATTTTTATCATTTTTAGCTTATCCATCACCAATGCGCAAAATCGCCAAGTGATTGATAAAGTAGTTGGAGTCGTCGGTCAGGAACTCGTTTTACTCTCTGATATCGAAGACCAATTTAGCTTAGCAAAAAAGCGTCAACCTGAATTAGAATCTGAAGCACGTTGCATCATCATGGATCAAGTACTCGCCCAGAATCTAATGTTGAACCAGGCGCGTTTAGATAGTATCGTGGTAACGGAAAATGAAGTTGAATCACAACTCGATGCTAGAATCAAGCAGATCCTACAGTACATGCAGGGCGATGAAAAACAATTCGAAGAATACTATGGTGCAACGGTCCCACAAGTTCGTGCGCAATTCCGTGTAGACTTAGAAAACAAATTACTCATCGAACGAATGCAACAGAGCATTATTACAGATGCAACTGTTACCCCTTCTGAAGTAAAAGACTTTTTTAATTTAATTCCAAGAGATAGTTTACCCTTCTTTAACTCAGAAGTAGAAGTAGCTGAAATTGTTATCTATCCTTCTAAGAATGAAGTTGAAAAAACAAAAGCACGTGAAAAGCTAGCATCTATTCGTCAACAAATTGTCGACGGTGCACAGTTTGCTGAACTAGCTAAAAAGAATTCTGATGACCCTGGTTCAGGAGCACAAGGTGGAGATCTCGGATGGGCTACCCGAGGTAGTTATGTCGGTGAATTTGAAGCAGCCGCTTACAACTTAGAGACCAATGAATTGTCTGAAATTATTGAAACACAATTTGGTTACCACTTACTAGAATTATTAGAGCGGCGTGGAAATAGTATTCATGTGCGTCATATTTTAATCACTCCAGATATTACTTCACCAGATGAGGAGCTTGCTCACAACCTTCTCGACTCTGTTCGTTTCTTAATCGTAACCGACAGTCTTCCTTTTACTTATGCTGTTAATCGATTTTCAGATGAAGACATTCCAAGTTATACAAATGGAGGTAATTTAGTTAATCCTAAATCTGGAAATACTTTCTTCGAAGTGGGTGATCTTGAACCAGACGTTTATTTTACCATTGATACCATGGAGGTAAATGACCTTTCTGCACCTTTTGAATTTACAGATCAAACAGGTCGAAAAGGATACCGTGCTATCTTATTACGCTCGCGTACAAAACCACACAAAGCAAGTCTAGAATTCGACTATTCTAAAATCAAAGCGGCGGCACTAGAATCTAAGAAAAATAAATTTATGTCTGATTGGGTCGGACAAAAAATTAAAAGTACTTATATCGAACTTGATTCACAATTTGCTGGTTGTGAAGATCTAGAAAAATGGAAAGAAGGATATTAGATTTTTTGATGTGCGGATTAGTGAATTCTAAAAATATCAAATAAAGTCTATAAAAAAACGGTAAGCTCAAAGATTTGAGCTTACCGTTTTTTTATGAGAATATTCACTATAGTCTTATTCTTTCAAATTCAATAATTTTATTCCTGCAGTGATTTGATCATCCATAAAATTTTTGCGTGGTGGAACAGGACAGGAGTAGCCATAAGTAAAGGCACAATATGGATGATATGCTTTATTAAAATCAATAATAATCGTTTCACCTTCTGGAATTCTCAGATCAATATAACGACCACCACCATAAGTCTCTTCGCCGTTGGTCAAATCAGTAAACATAAAAAATAACCAGTCTTTATATTCTTCCATCTCTCGGCTACGATGAGATTGGTGAATTGTCATGGTGTATTCTTTTCCGTTTAGAGTAAACGTTGCTTCTCCATATTTATCATAAACGGCCATTCGTTCGGAAGAGGTAGGAATTTCGACGGTGAGGGTATCCACATATTTTTTGAATTTGGCTTCGACTCGATAATTTTTATCTATGTCAAAAAAAGGATGTCCTCCTGCCTTTCGAAATTTTTCTCGCAGTTTTTCATCTAGTGGAGATTTTTCAGAACTCATATAATTTGCGTTGAGTTGCTGTCGATAGGCGATGATCTCTTTTTGATAATCATCTAGGATAGGAATGGTAAAAGAGGTCACCAATAAAAACAGGAAAAGAAGATTTTTCATAATGATGATTCTACTTGAACAGTTTGTGTTCTATGGGTTAGCGTGTATGATAAAATTCCTAGTAATAAAGTTCCATAAAATAAAAAATGTCCTTCTGAAATTACTTTTCTTAATGCTTTCATCGAGAAAAATTTCAGATCACTGTATTCGGCAAAAGAGAAAATAACGATTAAAATACTGGCAAATAGAAAAGGGACTAACCAACCTGATTTCAAATCAGTAATTGTCTCTTTGATAGTTAAAAATAATGCCACGGGAAGTAGAATAACTACTCCTAATAATCGATAAACAAAAGGAAAATCATCCCCTAGATAGTTTACTAGGTAAATGCCTTTTACACTATTATCCAGAACGATTAAACTGATAAATACCGCTAAAATAGTTACCGATGTAGCTACCCAATACGGATAGATTGGCTTAATTTTTTTATTAGATAAAAAAGGAAAAATAAAGGACAAACTAACCAAGGAAGCAATTAAAAAATATACAAGTATCTCACCGAATCCAAGTGGGATCTCACTTATTTCAATATTACTAACTTCTAAAAACTCGTCATTTATTGGAAGAAATAACCTCCATAAAACAGTTGTAAGTATAGAAGTAAAAAACAGGATTAGAATGTTATTTTTTTTCATGTGAAAATTTATTTAACTAAAATGACCGTGCCTTTGAAAATGCTTTCTTTCTCTCTTGTGCTGACTACTCGTATTATATATTGATATGCTCCATTTGGAAGTATCACTCCGTTGTTATTTTTTCTGCCATTCCAACCATTAGCAATATTTTTTGTCTCATAGATTTTACTTCCCCATCTATCAAAAATAATCATACTAAAGCTAGAAACTTCTCTTAGTACGCCTTCTCCCTTAAACACCTCATTGATCCCATCTCCATTTGGTGTAAAAGCATTAGGTAGAAAATAGGTGAAATCCGGAATAATATCAACCATTTGTATCAGAGAATCTAGACAGCCTTCTTCATTTTCAACAACAAGCATTACTTCTTGGAAACCTACGACATCAAACGTATAATCTTCAATACTATTCTCATTAATGCCAATAAGTTCATTATTTACGTACCAGTTATTGTAGTTAGCGTTGAGCGATTCGTTGACGAAGGTGACAATAGGTTTAACACTCGAAACTTCATTAGGCGTATAACTAAAAACAGCTTTAGGAGGAGGAGGCGTATATGCAAAATTACGAAATATGGTATCTAACTTACATCCATTGATAGAAGTCATACTCAATGACAAGTCTAAATAGCCACTATCTACTATGTCAAAAATTGGAGAATAATTATCAGTCACCCTAATATCGCTAATTTCCCACGAATAACTATATCCAGTAAGGAAATCAATTCGGGGCGTAAAATTGCTTTCTACTTCTAGTTTTAGGGGTATACATTTTGGATCAGAATACTTTGGTTTAACACTTATCTCTGAAGGCAACGGAAACCAAGGTAGATTTTTCGTCACACTCGCATAACATTCAAGGTTATCTTTTATAGTTAAGCTTACTGGATATACTTCTGGTATCTCAAAAGAATAATCGGGATTTACCATATTAGAAGAATCTAATCCGGCAAAGTCCCAATGAAAATTTTCAATAGTGCTATACGAGGATTCAGATTGATTCAAAAAATTTATGCTTGTCGTAGAGCACGAATCATACTCAAAGTAAAAATCTGGTTCTAAAGCAGGATATATTTCTACAAAAAACTCCAGTGTATCTTTACATAAATGATCAGGGTTCAAAATTAAACTTGACTTGTAAATTCCGGATGCTAAAGTACTAAGACTTGGATTCCATTCATAAATAGTATCTATATAGTTATCATTTTTAAATGTCCAAAAAAAGCTATAAATACTATCTTCTAATGTACTTCTGTTATTAATAATTCCAGAAGTCCCATAACATTCTCTTATTGTATCTAAAGGTATATCTATACTGGCGTTAACCAGTTCAGGACAAAATATCGTATTTACCTGAAAATCTCGAGATACTTTTCCTAAATATTCGCCATCCCTATATTCTTTCGCACAAATCGCGTATACAAACTGACCTAATGTGTTGGCACTACCTACTATATATCCATCCAAAGTATTGATGGTCACATTACCGGATATCGGGGCATCTACCTCATACTGTGGATTAAACAATACGGGAGTATATGGAGGGGGACAAGGAGGATTTGGCTTAGTACCGAGACAACTAAATATACCTGCTAGATCATCATTTAGTGTTCCTCCTCCCAAGTAAGGAGTACAAAATTCATAAACGATAGAATCGCCATCACCATCTATTACTGATGTATTAAGATTGAATGTATCATTTACACAAAAGATAGTTGGAGGAGGGTTTTCAAATTTTGGAGAACTATTTCTATAAGATTGCGAAAGAGCGGTTATTTCAACAAAATAGGTTGATCCTGACAACTCAGGATTAATTATATTACTTATTGTTGCGTTTCTACAACATCTTTGATAGACGATATAGTAACTTTCATCTGATCGAGGTAACCAGATGTCAAATGAATACGTCCCTTCTTTCACACAAATATTTGAGGGCGTTATCAAACAAGAAAAAGTAGGATTATCTATAGTCTCTCTTTGAAAAGGCCATACATTAAGTGTATCAAACAATTCATAATTATCATTTCCTCTATAAATACCTATATAGGCAGGAAAATCAAAAAGTGTACTTGAACCACTATTGCTGCAATCTGCGTATACAGTTAAATCAACTTTATACAAATTATTGTTTCCATCTTCTTGAATAAATTCGTAGTCTATCGTCCCTCCTACAATATGCGAAGCATTAACAGATAAAACACTAGACATCAAAAAAATAAGAAATAATAATGCCTCTCGGAAATATATACTACTATTCTTTCCCAATGATTTCATAAGCAATAGAAATTGATAAATATTAGAACAATATACTAATTTAATAGTAAAAAAATAATTTACTTTTTACACTCATCAAAACAGAATGTTTTTTTTATACAGTTACCATTCATTTCTTCAACTCTGCTCACCATACAAACACATTTCAATAAGAAATCAAATTTATTAACATAATTTTTATTTAACAATAAATTATTTGTTTTTTCAAAAAAAAAAATACCTTTACTAAAACAATACATATTTACTAAAACAATACATAAATTAACAACACGCACTATTTATTATTTAACCACATAAATTCACTATTATGAACTTGAAATTCTTTTCTTTTATCCTATTATTTGTATTCTTCTCTTCGTGTAGTAAAGAGAATGAATCATTTAACATTAATGAAACAGAGGTAGATTTTTCTGCGATGACTTACGAACAAGTTAAAGCAATAAAACCGAGCACAGAAAAAGTATCAAAAGATGTACTAGAAGAACTTGTTGAAACAATTTTTGAAAACGAATATGATGTAAGACCAGAAACTACATATATGATATTATCAAAAGTTCGGCAGCTACACGATGATGACTTAAATGATTTTTTTACAATTTTTAGAAATAAAAAATTAAAAAATGATGAAGAAAAAGGTAAAGATATTACTATCAGAAAAAAGATAGAATCTATTCTCACAGAACATCAAGAACAGATGTTTTTACAAGCAAAAAGAGATTATGGTAAAAGCTTTTTTAGACTGAATGATTCAGAAAAACAAGTAATTCTCAAAGAGTTTGGAATCTATAAGAAAATAAAAAAAATATATGATGAAAATAATCATACCAATAGAGGATCTTCACTACAGAATTGCACAATTACTGTAATGTGTCCTAGTGTAGTGACTCCTAGACTTTTAACTTTTTCTAGCACTCCAGGTAGAGTTCTTTCTGCAACAGATCAATTTTGTGCACGAAATGATCCTTTTATGAGTGATCCCATGTGTGATTTCAATTATCAATTTGATGAAAATGTAGCCAACCGTGATCCTAACTTCTACTCTAACTATACTTCAACAAGTAACGCGATTACCATGGTTTTAACTACGGAATTTCCAGACGGATTATCCTATCGAGTAGAGTATTTTGGTAATGTGAGTGCTAATCACCTTTTAGTAGGTCAGAGAGCTTTCTTCTTAACTGGTCTAGCAGCTGAAGACCTAGAAGAACATCTAAAAATAAGAAGACCTGGTGTTACAATAATAGGAGGAGACCAGCCAGAACCTTATATTCCCATACCAAATGGATTATAAAGACTGCATATGAATGATCCCGAATTTTAGAAATCTAAAATTCGGGATTTTCTTTTTTATACTAACCTGTTTCAATTATTTCATTCTAGCACTTTATATTACCTTATGTCTCTTCAAAAAAAACTGATTTTCTCTACTTGAGAAAATCAGTTTTTTTAATAAAATTATTTAAAATTAATAACTCTTACTGGTAGCTAACTTTAAAATCTCCATCTGCAATATTAAATACACTAGTAGAATCTTCGGCAGTTGCTACAAAGTTAAACGTTCCTTCAAGCACATTTTCCGTCGTATCATTTCTTGTTATATTTAATGTTCCTTCTGTAAAGAAAGCAACGGTACCACTAACGATATCATCAGCAAAAGTGATCGCAAAATCATCTGCTTCAATTACATTTGACCCCGTGCCTAAACTCGTTGGAATATTTAATCCAATAGCTTGAGAATTACTCGTTTGCGTTCCATTAATCAAAATCAATTCTTCGCCAAAAGTATTGTCTGATATTCCAATAAGTGCAGTCGCTTCAAATCCATTTCCATCAATGGTTGCCGTCATAAAATCACCTGGTTCATCATCATCGTCGTCTCCACATCCAACGAATGAAAATGTTGCTGAGAGTAGTAAAAAGAAAAATAAATTTTTCATAATTAAATTGTTTATTTGAATAAATATTGTTTGTAAATAAGTCTTGTTCTATCCTATCTTATTATTTTCATACAAAGGAAATTGTTCCATAAATTTATTGACCTCCGTTCTAACCTCTTTAATCACCGTCTCATTTTCTGGATCACTGAGTACTCGGTCAATCCATTCGATCGTTTTCAAACAATCCGCTTCTTTAAACCCACGCGTCGTGATGGCCGCCGTTCCAATTCGAATACCAGAGGTAACAAACGGAGACTGCGTATCAAAAGGAACCATGTTTTTATTGACTGTGATATCCGCTTTCACCAATGCTTGTTCGGCCACTTTTCCAGTTACATTTTTAGAACGTAGATCAATCAACATCAGATGATTATCTGTAGATCCGGAAATTACTTTATATCCTTTTTCTAATAAGGCCTCAACCATTACTTTTGCATTCTTGATTACTTGCACTCCGTAAGCTTTAAAAGATGGCTGTAAAGCTTCTTGAAAAGCTACCGCCTTAGCAGCAATCACATGTTCTAACGGACCTCCCTGCATACCAGGAAACACCCCACTATTCAAAATCGAAGACATTTTAATCACCGTACCTTTTTTGGTGGTACGCCCCCATGGGTTGTCAAAGTTTTTGCCCATCATGATAATTCCTCCTCTTGGTCCTCGCAATGTTTTATGGGTAGTAGAAGTAACGATGTGACAATGAGGCATTGGATCATTCAGCAAACCTGCCGCAATCAATCCAGCCGGATGTGCAATATCTGCTAGTAATAAAGCGCCTACTTTGTCAGCAATGGCACGGAAGCGGGCATAATCCCAATCACGCGCATAAGCAGAAGCACCACAGATAATTAATTTAGGTTTTACCTCTAACGCTTTCGCCTCCACTTTGTCCATATCAATCAGACCTGTCTCTTTTTCCACTCCATAAAAATAGGGCTTATAAACCTTTCCCGAAAAATTAACAGAAGAACCATGCGATAAATGCCCTCCATGCGATAGATCAAATCCTAAGATTGGATCACCTGCTTTTAATACCGCAAGAAAAACAGCCGCATTGGCTTGTGCACCCGAATGTGGTTGTACGTTAGCATACTCCGCACCGAATAATTCTTTTAGACGATCAATGGCTAATTGTTCAATTTTATCAACTACTTCACAGCCTCCGTAATACCGCTTACCAGGATACCCTTCTGCATATTTATTGGTCAAGCAACTTCCCATTGCTTGGATTACTTCTTGGCTTGTAAAATTTTCCGAAGCGATTAACTCTATTCCGTGTCGCTGACGTTCTAATTCTTCTTCGATTAGTCCAAAAATGGTAGAATCTTTCATAGTTGATGATCTTTCAATTGTATCTTAATAAAAAATGGTAGAGAATTTTAAAGGATATTACCTTAAAACTAGTGCAAAGGTACTAAGTTTCAAAAGAAAAGAAGCGTTAAAATTCGACACTTTTATCATGTATACAACGTATAAGTCTATACTAAAGTCCACTTAAATACCTTTATAAAAGGGCAAACTTGAAAGCTTGTCTAAACTTTCATTAATTGACTAACTGCAATTGGCAAGTTTTAATCTTTTTCTTATTACATTTGAAAAAAAATAAAATACATACTATGTATTCTCCAATTTTTCGCTTTGTTGTTCTTTTGATACTGACGGGATTTGCTAACGAGATGTTCGCGAAAACGGATAAATACCGCTGTATGTGGCGCAATGATCCTGCAACTACCATGACTATTGGTTGGAATCAAATTTCCGGCAACACTCCTACCCTTTACTACGATATTTACGACCATGGCTCGAATACCCCGGCTTATAACTGGTCCCAAAATCCTGATCGAGCAGTCGAAGCCAAAGGAATGGACAATCGTTTTGTCCGTCTGCGTGGTTTACAACCTAATACGGTTTACTATTTTATTATTGTTGATTCTGAAGGAGCTAGCGAACCAATGTCTTTCCGAACTGCTCCTGATCATCCATATGAGCAGCTAAGTATCATCGCTGGTGGAGATTCTCGTAATCACCGAACTGGACGAAAAAATGCGAATAAGCTTGTAAGTAAATTAAGACCTCATTGTGTCATGTTTGGGGGCGATATGACGGGATCAGATAA
>JALZUU010000279.1 GCA_023300665.1 Saprospiraceae bacterium
GGTTCGGTTTATCAACACGATGAGTTAGAAGCGCTTGCCAACGTAATTTCAAAGCATGAAAAAATTGTGATTGTTTCCGATGAAATTTATGAATACATTAATTTTTCTGGTAAGCACGTTAGTATTGGTTCTTTTCCGCAGGTTAAAGATCAGACGGTGACCGTCAATGGTTTTTCAAAAGGTTTTGCGATGACCGGCTGGCGGTTGGGCTATATTGGCGCACCCTCATGGATTGCCAAGGCTTGTATCAAAATTCAAGGACAGTTTACCTCTGGAGCAGCAGCTTTTAATCAGATCGCTGGCGCACATGCCCTCCTATCGGATATGACCCCGACGCATAAAATGCGAGAAGCTTTTCTAAAGCGACGCGATATGGTGATTGGTCTACTAGAAGTAATTCCAGGAATGAAAGTGAATAAACCAGAAGGTGCTTTTTATATTTTTCCGGATATCAGTTCCTACTTTGGCAAGTCTGCCCACGGAATGACGATAAATAATTCGAGTGATTTCGCGGAGTATATTCTAAATAAAGGCCATGTTGCCATTGTGGCAGGTAGTGCTTTTGGTGCCGATAATTGTTTCCGATTGTCTTATGCGGCAAGTGAGGAGCAATTGAGAGAAGCGATTCGGAGGATTGAGAAATGTGTTGGGGAGTTGAGTTAATTAATAATTTTTTAATGAAAAATTATTAATGCACTGCTAGTGTTGGCAATTTTTAAACAGCTTCATAAAAAAAGCATTGACCTTATGAGTGAGGTTAATGCTTTTTTTGTGGTTAATTAAACGAGATTTATCAACTTCTATTCAAAAAATACAATTCTGCGCTCCTATTTCATCAGAAATTTTTTCTTTTTATCGGTTAGATTTTGAATAAAGTTAACGGAGTGGTTACGTTCAGATTTGAAGGCTTCGATGAGGTCGTCTAGTTCTTGTGTTTGTTGATGAAGGGTGTTGAGTGCTAAGTTGATGGTATCAGCGGTGAGCCATTCGCGGGATAGCGGTTGGTGGCGAATCCTGATCGTGTGAGTAGAAAGTTGGGAATGGAATTTTTCTTGCGTTTGTAGATGGTTTAATTGTTCGAGGGTATCTTCGAATTCGAGGATTAGTCGAGTAGATAAAGTAATTTGGTGATGTGTTTCGTTGATAGATTTTCGATATTCAGAATCGAGCGCAGATTTGAGTCGATTCCAAAGAGTCATTCCATTAAGTTTTTCAGAAATATCAGTCAATTTTACGCGGAGTCGGTAGCTGAGTTGAATAATTTTATCGAGTTCCCCTTTAATAGTATAAGCCCCATCAAGGTCTTTATTAATTTGGGTAATGGCGACCCGAATATTTTTAGGTAAGGCTTCTAGTTGGGTAGCCCGCATGTTCATCAAGGCCTTCAATTTTATCCGCAGTTGAATTTCTCCACTAATTTTTTCCTCTAAGACTTCTTTTTCAAAAAGGAGCATCCCCATTTTTTCAGACAATTCTTTTTGTTCTCGGACCAATTCCAAATACCTTGCTCGTGCCTCTTCCAAAGGAGGTGCAGCGGCTGTTTGACTGATAAAATCTTCTTGTAGTTCAAGCGCTTCCTGGATTGAGAAGATGCGCTCTTCAATCTTTTTTTGTCGAAAATCGAGTTTTACCAATCGTTCTCGGGCAAGATCGACGGAATGCAAGGCAGCAAGGGTAGCCTGAATTTGAGGATGATTTGGTTTATTGATAGAAGGAGATTTGATTTATACTATTTGGAGGATAAACTTACGCATTTTTAAAAAACACTTAGAGAAGCTGTTTAAAGTTAAAACAAAATGACTACATACAAGTCATTGATTATAAATACTTCACAAATTTATCAACACCGTAGCTTTAGCTACATGAGCTAATGATAATTAGTGAACCCAAAGGGAAGGAAGTACAAATTTGCATCGTTCTGATAACCAAGCACTTATCTTCGTCTCTTTTGAGAAACTCTAAACAGCTTCAGAATATTCTCTATATAAAAACCTATTAATACCACTCAAAAACCTAACTATTCTAAAAAATAAAACTTAATTATTTAAGAATAATATAAAAATCTACGTATATTTAAAAAAAATTTACCTAAATCTAGTAACATAAACATCTTAGTTTAAGTACAATTGACTGGCTCTTTCTGCCTGATTTGTCTTCTTTTAAGATATTTTCCCTTCAACTGACATTAGGCTTTCCCTAAGACCTTACTATTCTAATCAACCGATTTAGGCTTTCCCTAGAAACACTTATGCACACTCCCACCAACCGAAAAGGTAAGATTTGTCCTTTCTAAAGGATAAACTCTACTACCTATTTAAATAATTCATCTTCAGAACAGACCTGTTCTGGGGTTTTTTCATATAACAAACATTTAATCTTTATTAAAAAATTACTGATGGCTAATTACTATTTTTTTGCAAAAAAAAGGTGTGATTTTAGAAATTATTTTCCAATTTTTAAAGTCTTAAACCTTTCCTTTTTACTACTCTTTTTATTGTGTAGTAATGTAAATCTATTTTCTCAATGCGCAAATCCTGTAGATTGTGATCTCGATTTAATCTTGAACAATGTTGATTTGGATGACGACAACGATGGTATCCTTGATACTGATGAAAATGATTGTGGAAGCGAACCAACTGCAATTCCTGCTGAAGACATCAATGCCAGCATTGATCAAGCTGCTTTACACAAT
>JALZUU010000280.1 GCA_023300665.1 Saprospiraceae bacterium
GTACCTTCTCTAAATGAACGACGAGCAGATATTCCAGAATTGGTCAATCACTTTGTCAGCATGATTACTGATAAAGGCGGATGGATACCTCCAAAAATTGAGAAGGAAGCAATGGATGTACTACAGCAATTAAATTACGCTGGAAATATTCGACAATTACAAAATATCGTTAAACGGATGTTGGTCATGTCTGAAGATGTGATATCAGTAGCGGATGTAAATCGCTTCGCACCTTTGGAGATAAGTCGACAAAAAGAAGTAATTCAACTTAATAATCTCGTTGAAAAATTTGGTAGCTTAGATGCGGCTATCACTTATATTCGAGAACATTTTAACGAAGGCCAATAGTAGAAAAGAAATCTAATGCGGATCAGATTTTAAACAGCTTCATCTAGTCTATATTGCAGTTTAATTTTGATAAGTATGATTTACGACATTTATGATGATAATAATTAATGTTTTTTAAAGTGTTAGAACATTTAATAATATTTTGTGTTTGAATCATTTTATTTTAAACTATTTAACAAAACTAAAAAATCAGTATATGAGGTTTCAGAAATTTACATTTATCTATTTATTACTTAGTATTTTAGCAGTAGGGGCTTTTTTTTCCTTTTCAAGTAATCCACCTAATGGTCGTTCGGGAGCCCCCGGAGATGGACTTTGTACCGACTGTCATTCGCCAAGTAATCCCTTAGGCTTAGATGGAGAACTGACCTTAACTGGTTTTCCAACTGCGGTTGCTCCAGGTCAAACTTATTCTATTTCAGTAGTGGTCCGTAATGACAATGGGATTGCACAGAGAAATGGTTTTCAAGCCGTCATCCTAGATGAATCGAATAATAATATTGGTGATATTACTACTTCAGGAGGAAACCCAACGACAGAAACCAGTGGTAATGGTCGAGAATACGTAGAGCATAACCCTGCGATTGATTTTGCAGATAACGAGGTTGAATGGACATTTGATTGGACAGCACCAGACGGAAATGTAGGAGAAGAAGTGACGCTTTATATTGCTTCTATTGTAGGAAATGGAGGATCAGGAAATAGTAATGATCTCTTTCTTCAAGATAATTTTACAACAATAATTGATGAAGCAGTTGCAACGGATGATCTAGAAGGAATTGCTAAAATTAATGTTTTTCCAAATCCTGCGAGAGACTTTTTTACGTTGGAACTAGAAGGACCAATTAGTGAGAATGTAAACATTCGTTTGATGAGCGCAACGGGTCAGTTAGTCTACGTACAAAAAGACCTATCTTTAACAAGTAAGACAGAGATTCCAGTAGCAAATCTTGCTGATGGAATTTACTTTCTACAAATCAATGGAGAAACGGCAACTACCGTACGTAGAGTAGTGGTGGCTAAATAATTATATCTTCCAAATAATAGAAAAACGCCTTGTAGATCTTTGATCTACAAGGCGTTTTTCTATTGCTATTTTAACGCTTCTACAACCTAAGATAATTAACAAAATCAGTCTGACACATTTTATTAGACCGATGTAAATATTTTAAGTAATCATCAATCAAATCTTCTTTTTTATTGAGTGATTTTATTTTCATAGAGAGATGTCTTTCTTCCATGTCTAATAAAAAGAGGGGAGAAGTACCTTCCTTTTTAGAGATTTTACTACTTAAGTTTTTAAGTTGAATTCTTTCTTCTTTCATGGTTTTTTGAAAATGAAGAAAGGCTTGAATATCACTTTCTAATTTGCCTTCGAGCGTCTTTACAGTTTCCTGTCTTTCTTGAATATCTCTTTTTGATTTTTGTAGAAGTTCGTCCTGTTTTATTTTTAACTCTTGCATTTTTAGTTTTGTATTGCCTGAGTTAGAAAGTGCAAATCCAAAACCTAGCGAAATTCTCTCTCGTAAAAGATCATCATGGGGACCACTATATTTTAGCTGTACAAAGTCAAGAAATTTTTTGCTCTCGGAAGTCTCTAATGCCATTTCTTTAATCAGCAATTGTTTCTCATGTTCCATTTCTAGATCAATGGGTTCGGATTCGTTTTGAACAAGAAGGTTTGTATTGGCTAAGGATTTTGAAATGGCTTCAATAGTGGTGAAGTTGCCAAAATCTATCTCTTCATTTTGAAGATTATATTTTTTTGAAAAATACGCTCGTTCCGTATTTACTTCATTAAGGTCAATGGCTAAATCACTTTTTTCTATTTGTAGTTTTAATAATTTTTCTGGATCAAATTCAAAAGACCCAATCATTCTTTCATAAATAGTTTGTTTGTCTTTTAAAACAATGGCCAATTGATCCAAGACGGTTTTATTTTCATTTAGAATGAAAATTTTTAACCAATCAAGATGGAGAGATAAAACTTTGTCACAATAGATTTCTTGACCATCCACGTCTGGTGCATTATTCAACTCGTCATATAATGCCTTTTGTGCTTTTCGGATTTTTGAAGTACTCGGAGAAAGCCTGATGGTATATTCCTGTCTGTCAAGATCAAACTCATCGGTTTCTGTTCGAAGTTGATATTCCTCAATCCAAGGGAAATTAACATCATTTTCAGTCGTTTCTACTGACGACTCAAATTCAGATAATCCACGTGAAAAAAATGCTTCCGCATTAATGGTTTCTTGCGAAAAACAAATAAAAGGAAAGCATAAGCAAAAGAATATTAGGCGCATTTTTTACATTTTGGGTTCATTCTTGGGAATAAATTTTATGCTTACTTTTTCTTTTTGTAAAAAGAGATTATCTTTCGATATCTCAATCAACACCTCTCTTCCGTAAGCTTTAAATGCTGCTATTTTTCTCAGGCGGGAAGGTATTTCAACAATTCGTGATCCCAACCCTACGACCGTTCCTGGATAATTAATAGTTTCATCTTTTAAAGAAGAGATCATAAATTTTTGACCGATGGTAACTTCCAACGTCAAATCTTCGTGTACAAATCCTTCGATGATTCCTGAATGTGGTTCATAAAAGGTTAGTAGGGTAGAATAAGAGGAAATATGTTCTGCTTCTTTACAAGAAATATTACCGATCAATCCATCTGTTGGAGCGGAAACAATAATGGGTAATACTTTTTGAGATTCATCAAATTTTTGTTCTGCTACCAACCTTTTGATCTGTTCTCGATATGGATTTTGCCCTAATGAAATTACTTCTTTTAAGCCATTGATTCTTGAATCAAAAAGTTGTTGCAAATCTGTTTTTTGTTGGCGATACCTTTCTAAAGTTTCTTCGAGCGGTTTATAAGAAGTCTCTGCTGGTTCGATATCAATGGAGGCTAAGTCTGCGACCAATGATTTTTTATAAGCCAGCTCGCTTTGCGTTCTTTTTATTTTTCCTTCAATTTCAGATAATTGACCTTGTAGCTCAATTTTCAATTCATCTATATCATTCTGCTGTTTTTGTTCCCACAGTTTTTCTTCTGCTTTCAATTCTGCAATTCGAAAATTTTGATCTCCAAGTTGCTCTTTTGTTTTTATTCTGGAAAGTTCTAAAAGTACTTCACCTGCCTTAACTTCTTGTCCTGGTTTCACCATTATTCTATCAACCATCACCGAGTGGTTATAATTGATCTCGGTCGCTCTACTTTCAGCAAATCCATAGAAAGATAATTCCTGATGAAAAGCAGGACGAAGCGCAACAAAAAGTAAAACTCCTATTGCAATAATTGTTAAGTAGAAAAAATTAAAATACCGCATAGCTACTACAGTTTAGTTGGTTGTTTTTGAAATTCTAATTGTAGGTTTTGGAGTTTTTCTATCTCCCTCATATTTTGCCCAAATGCAGTTACTGTAGTTGATTTTTTTAAGCGGATGAGGTAGTTAAATTCTTGGAATTGTTTTTTACCGTTTTGTTTTTTTGAATTGGCTTTCTTTTTCTTTGCACGTCTACTAATAGTGGGATTAATAAAACGAAGTTCGTTTAATTCAAAATCTCTACAATGCTTTTTTAATTTTTGTTCAATCTCTTTTTGAATACCTTCTTCATTAGGTACTTGTAGTTTTAATATTCCAATCAACTCATTGGCATCGGCTAACGGAGAAAACCGCAGGACAATGGCCCCAAAACAAAAAACAAAAGTACCTGTCATGGCGATTCCAAAACCCATCACCCCACAAGCGATTCCGGATCCTAAAGAAGCAAACATAAAAGTCATGTTTCTGGGATTATTCAGCGAAGTTCTAAAACGTATAATAGATAAGGCACCGATAATTCCCAATCCAATGGCCACACTCTCCCCAATTGCTTGCAAAATAGTAGCAGTCACAATACCAATTAATGCCAAAGATTGTAAAAAATGAGCTCTACGATAAATACTTTTTGTCGTTAATTCATAGGTAACCGCTATAATAGAAGAAAGAAAAAATGCAAATAAGGCCGTTATAAGCATCTTTAAAAAGGTAGGCGCCTCTGGATTGAAATTCATTAACTCTAAATCGAACATGAGATTTTAATTTTTTAGGACTTTAACGCTTAGGTAATCACTACCTAGAGCAATACGGCTTTAAAATAGCTTTTTTGTAAAGTATTTTCTATTCTCTCTTTTTATTGATATCTATGAAGCTGTTCAAAGTTTGAAGCTTATTTTTTTATCGAAAACTAGACAAAAATACAGTAAATATATAGAATCTTCAGAATGTAACCATTATAAGAAAGATTTCATTCTTGAGGGGCATGGAACGAGTAACTCACTAGTTATAAAATAATATTCCCTATAAATGAGCAAAAAATGAACCAGAAGCCGCTATTCTAAAGATGCTGACCATACTACTGGACATTTGCAGGTTTGGTCTACTCTCCGGCGGTACTGCCGGAGCTGGGAGGCAGAAAATGGAAGAAATGTCCAGTAGTATGGATGCTGACCTTCCAAGCGATACACTGTTTATCAGATTTTTAAAATTTCGCATAACAAAAATCAATTATAACTACTAATTGCTATTCGTATATGAACTAATTGTATTATTTTCGCACTAAATACATTTTTCAATTTCAACATCAAATTTTTAGCATTGATCATCAGCTTACTAATAGTAGGCTACAAAAAAAAATTAACATGAAAAGACTATTTACAACCCTTTTCTTGATGACTTTCATGATTGGCTTTATGCAGGCCCAGATTGTTATCAATGAAATTATGTACAACACGCCAGACGCTGGTCAGGATTCTACCGAGTACATTGAATTATTTAATAATAGCAATGCCGCAGTAGATCTTACGGGTTGGAGCTTTAGCGAAGGAGTTACCCATACTTTCGAGTCGGGCACTTCTATTGCAGCCAATGGTTACCTATTAGTAGCAGGAGATGCACAAGCCATGATGGATGCTTATGGTGTTACTGCCATACAATGGACTTCTGGTGGACTGAGTAATGGTGGAGAAGATATCGCTCTTGTCGATTTAGGAGGCAATGAAATAGATATAGTAGAATATGATGATGGACTTCCTTGGCCATCAGATCCAGATGGAAATGGATCTTCTTTAGAGCTTTGTAGCCCAAACAAAGACAATAGTAGTGCCGCTAACTGGTTTGCTGCGACTACTCCTACGGGAGCAATCTTTGATGGAATCGAAGTACTGGGAACACCTGGTACGGCCAATACGGCAACTTGCCCTGCGGCTGATGTAATGGTAGAAGTGTCTAGCAATGTTTTTACGCCTGCCGATATTACGATCTTCGTTGGAGAAACGGTAGAATGGAATAACGTTGGTGGTAATCATAATGTAAATGGTAGTTTAGCTACTTATCCTGATAATCCAGAAGGTTTTGCGAATGGCGCTCCTTCTACTGCATTTTGGACTTTCAGCCATACTTTTACTGAAGTTGGTTTCTATAACTATCAATGTGATCCACATGTTGGACTTGGAATGGTAGGGACCGTGACGGTTTTACCTATCCCTGCGAATGATATCGTGATTTCTGAAATCATGTATAACATTCCTGGAGCAGGAAACGAGTTTGATTATATCGAATTGACGAACATTGGAGATGATGCCGTTAACCTAGAAGGGTATAATTTTTCTGCGGGAGTAGAATTTACGTTCCCTGCGATGATGATTCAGCCAGGCGAATATATGGTAATAGTAGAAGATGATTCTGCTTTTAATGCAACCTTTGGTACCAATGCGATTTCTTGGACAGATGGTGGTTTGAATGATGGTGGAGAAGATATTACATTATTGGATGCTAATGGAGAATTGGTAGATATGGTGATTTATAATGATGCAGCTGGTTGGCCAGAAATCGCAGATGGAGAAGGTCCTTCTCTAATTTTATGTGATCTTGAAGGTGATAACAGCCAGCCAGAGTCTTGGGGTTTTTCTACAACTAATACGAACATCGTTTCTGGTGGTAGCGGTAACCTTCTTTACGGAACTCCTGGTGCAGCCAATGATGCTTGTTCAAGTACACCTTATATCTTTTTTGAAAATGTTTTAGATAATGTAGGGGAAGGAGAAGCAACGGCTAGTTTCAGTTTGTCTTTGGCCAATACGGGGGATATGGATATGGCTTCTGTTACCTTGAATATTGTAGGTGGCTCCGCAACGGACGGAACTGATTATGTTTTAAATAATACCTTGGTTGAATTTGACAGTGATGGAAATGGTGGTGTTAGTGAAGGAGAGTTTAGTATTTCTTTATTAGATGATACTGAGGTAGAAGGTTCTGAAACAATTGTACTAAACCTCAGCGATGCCAACGGTGCCATCATCGCTTCTACAGGTAATATGGTGATCACCATCGTGGATAATGACGGAATTGATCCTGACTTTTACCCATTACTAGACATTCAAGATGTAACGACTACAAATGATCAAGGAATTGTGGATTCTATCGATGTTACTGCTGAAATAAGAGGAGTCGTTTATGGGGTGAATTTATTCCCTGATGGTCTATTATTTACCATCGTTGATAAAAACGATAACGATGATGGAATCGCAGTATTTAGCGGTGGAACTGATTTTGGGTATACTGTAGCAGAAGGTGATGAAGTATCGGTAATCGGAACTATTGGCCAATTTAGAGGATTACAACAGATAAATGCGGATTCTGTATTCGTATTGTCTAATGGTAATCCATTATTTGGACCTGAATTTACCACCGAATTAGACGAATCAACAGAGTCTAAACTAGTTCGAGTTAATAATTTATCGATTGTAAGTGTTACACCTGGAGCGGCAGGAGACAATTATACCGTAACAGATGGTACGAACGAATACACGATGCGGATTGATGCGGACACTGAATTATTTGGAACAACTTTACCAGCTAATTTCGATGCAATAGGTATTGGAGGACAATTTAATCCTAGTCCTGATGCACCTTTTGATGGAGGTTACCAATTTTTACCTCGGTATGCTGCGGATATTCTTGATCCAACCAACACCAATGATCCTACGCTGGCGAATGATATTCAAATCATGCCTAATCCAGTAAGAGATCAATTATTCATTAAGTCAGATCTAAATATTGATCAGGTTTTGATTCATAATAATTTAGGTCAGTTGGTGAATGTTTATAACAGTGTTGCAAATCAAAATATTGATGTGTCAAACTATACAAGTGGCGTTTACCATGTGAGTTTTATTGTAGAAGATCGTACTTGGACTACCATGTTTGTTAAGCAATAAGTCTTAATGAATGAGATTTCCCAAAACGGGTTACTTACCAGATGGTAGGTAACCCGTTTTTTAATCTATGCTGCATGAGGGTGGAGTGGAAGGGAGTAATGTAATGATGAGGTTGGGCTAAAGAATGGCCTGTATTTAAAGAACTTTACCGTAAATCTGAAAGCATGTCTCACTACTTTGAGATTTTTATTATTTAAAATTTGTGAAAATTAAAAAATAATTCTATCTTGCAGGTATCCCACCATACATATTCTAAAAAACGAAACTGCAAAGTTGAGAATAAACTTTCTAAGCAGACCTGCTAATTGGTTTGCTTAAGTTATTTACTCCCATCACACTATATATATCCTTTTTAAACCATTTGAATTTAAACTCAAATTAAGTATCAATTTACGTTACTTAATTTAGATAAATTACGTCCTAAAAACACCAACGGACTCTATTTACTATGAAGTACTGATAAAAGCGTTTTAATCCCCTTGTGCATATATTTTACAATTGACTATTTACAAAACCTACAAAACACAAGACTTATGCTTATTTTGTACATTGCTACGGGAAGTTTTTTACTAGGAGGAGGAATTGTTTTAATGGCAAACCTCACATCTACACGTACTAAACGATTCTGATCTAAATTTTTTTAAAGTCAAACGTACTAAACCTATTTTTGATCAACCTACTACAAAGGCGTTTAGACTTACACTTTTATGAGGAAGCTCACTTATTTTGACTGCAATACCTATTAAAATTATTTTCTGTATCGTGAAACACCTGTTATAATGACAAGTGTTTCATAATACAGATATATAAACTCCAACCTTTCTTAAGATTTGGTAAAAAGTGTATTCGACTGAGAAGGCGGAACAATGCCTAAATGTTTATATGCTTTTTCGGTAGCTTCTCGACCTCGTGGAGTTCGCTGTAAATATCCTTCCATAATTAAAAATGGCTCATGCACTTCTTCAATCGTTCCAGCTTCTTCCCCTACGGCAGTACCAATAGTGGTGATTCCGACTGGACCACCTTTAAATTTATGGATAATCGTAGATAGAATTTTATTGTCCATTTCATCTAGACCACTGCTGTCAACATTAAGGGCCTCTAACCCAAATTTAGCAATCTCAATCTCAATGGTTCCATCGCCTTTTATTTGAGCAAAATCTCTAATTCTACGAAGTAATGCATTAGCAATACGTGGAGTCCCTCGACTACGTCGAGCAATCTCTTGAGCTCCTTGAGCCGTGATAGGCACTTCTAGAATTCCAGCAGAGCGCTTGATAATTTTTTCCAAAATGACAACATCATAATAATCTAGGTGACAATTAATCCCAAAACGAGCACGCATGGGAGCTGTGAGTAACCCCATTCGCGTAGTTGCTCCAATAAGAGTAAAAGGATTTAGAGAGATTTGAATACTACGAGCGTTTGGTCCACTATCAATCATAATATCAATTCGATAATCTTCCATAGCAGAATAAAGATATTCCTCCACCACGGTATTTAACCGATGAATTTCATCAATAAATAAAACATCTCCTTCTTCTAGATTGGTAAGCAGTCCAGCAAGGTCTCCTGGTTTTTCTAGTACCGGACCCGAAGTCATTTTTAAATTGGCTTCTAATTCATTAGAAATAATATGGGACAGAGTGGTTTTACCCAGTCCTGGAGGACCATGCAACAATACATGATCTAATGCTTCTCCTCGTTGCTTGGCTGCAGCGATAAATATTTTTAAGTTTTCAACAATCTTTGGTTGACCAGAAAAATCCTCTAACGCCTGAGGACGTAAGGCTTTTTCCATTTGCTGATCGGCTGGTTCAAAATGTTCGCCGGAAGGATCTAAGTTTTCGTTCATTATAAAATTATAGCAAGGTCTAAGACAGTTGTTTGATAGCAAAAAAAAACCGCTAAACAGACCTTTGATTGAATCTGATTAGCGGTTCTCTCATAGACTTTAATCTAAATAAAGTCTTTAAATCTGTTACGTAAAGTTATTATTTTTTAAGATAAATAAAAAACTTC
>JALZUU010000281.1 GCA_023300665.1 Saprospiraceae bacterium
AGTATGAAAGCCCTCCAACCTGCGGGAATCATTATCTTAATTACTGGAGCAGGTGGTGTTTTTAAACAAATGCTCGTCGAAACAGGCGCAGGAAAAATGTTGGCAGAACAATTTATCAATTTCGATATTATGCCATTATTGGCAGCTTTTGCAGTTGCCTTAATTCTGCGTTTATTACAAGGATCTGCTACCGTGGCAATGATTACAGCTGCCGGAATCATGCAACCTATTCTACAAGCCTTATCTCTTCCTCCTAGACAATTAGCGCTAATTGTATTGAGTATCGCAGCAGGTGCCAGTGGATTTTCACATCTCAATGATAGTGGGTTTTGGCTGGTCAGCCGATATCTCGGAATCAACGAAATGGACACTTTAAAAAGTTGGACAACCATGACAGGTATTCTTGCTATCGTCTCTCTATTGATTCTTTTTGTTTTATGGAATTTGGTTTAAAAAAAATACGGTTCGTAATAATTATTTTTTACCTTTAGACTCTATGAATGATTTGATATTTTTTAAACCCAACCACTATGTCTGACGAAAATGCAAAAAAATACTGGCGAAAAAATCTACAATACTTAGCGATCTTGCTGACTATTTGGTTTTTGGTTTCCTTCGGAGCTGGTATCCTTTTTAAAGATACTTTAGATGGTTTTAGAATGGGCGGATTTAAACTAGGATTTTGGTTTGCACAACAAGGATCAATTTATGTCTTTGTGATTCTAATTTTTGTTTATGTAAAATTAATGAACCGTTTGGATACCCAATTTGGATACGACGACGAATAAAAACGAGACTTTCTCATAAGGTGTATCAGCGCGTAGGCCTTTCCCGGCGGTACTGCCGGGACGCGGGCAGCAAAATGATACACTCTAAGTACAGTCTTTAAAAAACCAACCAACTACTATGAGTGTTTCTACTTGGACCTGGATCATGGTCGGCATTACGTTTACGATCTATTTTGGTATTGCGATTTGGGCACGTGCCGGATCAACCAAAGAATTTTATATCGCCGATGGTGGCGTATCTCCGCTAGCCAATGGCATGGCAACTGCTGCCGATTGGATGAGTGCGGCTTCTTTTATTTCAATGGCCGGATTGATTTCTTTTATGGGATATGATGGTTCTGTTTTTCTAATGGGCTGGACGGGTGGTTATGTTTTATTAGCCTTGCTACTGGCTCCGTATCTTAGAAAGTTTGGAAAATTTACCGTTCCAGATTTCATCGGTGATCGATATTATTCCAATGCTGCTCGAACGGTAGCCGTCTTTTGTGCGCTCGTCGTTTCTTTTACCTACGTTGCTGGACAAATGCGAGGCGTCGGAATTGTCTTTTCTCAATTTTTACAAGTAGAAATAAGTTATGGTGTGTTAATTGGAATGTCCGTCGTGCTCTTTTTTGCCTTTATTGGTGGAATGAAAGGAATCACCTATACCCAAGTAGCACAGTATTGTGTGTTGATTTTTGCGTTTATGGTTCCAGCATTTTTTATCTCTTTACAAATGACTGGCAATATCATCCCACAAATCGGAATGGGCGGAACCGTTGCTGATGGTACGTTTCTACTCGACAAACTCGATGCTTTACAAACCCAACTTGGTTTTAACGAATACACCAATGGCTCAAAATCTACTTGGGATGTTTTTGCGATCACTTGTGCACTCATGGTTGGAACAGCTGGATTACCACACGTGATTGTTCGATTCTTTACCGTTCCTAAAGTAAAGGATGCTCGAAAATCTGCTGGACTTGCACTTTTATTTATTGCCATTCTTTATACCACGGCTCCCGCTATTGCCGTTTTTGCTCGTACCAATCTAATTGAAACGGTTAGTGAATCAGAATATAAAACCATCCCCACTTGGTTTACCAACTGGGAAGACAATGGCTTAATTGCTTGGTCAGATAAAAATAAGGATGGAAAAATTCAGTATATCAACGGTGCCGCACTAGCAGGTAAAAAACCCATTTTTACCGAACAACGAGGCCCATCAGGAGAACGACTTGTCAGCAATCCCAATCCAAATAGTTCTAATGAATTATATATCGACCGAGATATCATGGTGCTTGCCAATCCCGAAATCGCCCAACTTCCTAACTGGGTCATCGCACTAGTGGCAGCAGGCGGACTAGCTGCGGCGCTCTCTACTGCAGCAGGATTATTATTGGTGATCTCTACTTCTGTTTCTCACGATCTTATCAAAAAACAACTCAAACCAGACATTTCCGAAAAAGGAGAATTACGCGCTGCACGAGTTAGTATTCTAGTAGCCGTGCTCATCGCCGGATTATTTGGGATTTATCCACCTGGATTTGTAGCTGCCGTAGTAGCGCTTGCCTTTGGATTGGCTGCAGCCTCTTTTTTCCCAGCCATCGTATTGGGTATCTTTGACAAGCGGATGAATAAAGAAGGAGCTATTGCTGGAATGGTGGTCGGTATTTCGTTGATGTTATATTATATGATTGTTTACAAAACTGGACTTATCGGAGTGCTCGATCCACGTCCTGCTAGTGATTGGTGGTGGGGAACTTCCCCAGAAGGTTTTGGGACGATTGCCATGATGGTAAATTTTATAGTTTCCATCGTCGTTTCACGGCTCACCCCTGCTCCACCAGAAAATATCCAAAAAATGGTAGAGAATATTCGAGTACCTGTTTAAAAATCGAATCTGGCCCTATTTTAGCGATTCATTAGTTTGGTGTTGTACACTAAAGGGAAATTCTACGTCTTAAAAGTGTACACTAAATTTTCATAATAGAAAAAAATCATATCTTTACAATAGAGATTTGAACTAAATTTCTTGGAACAAACTATACCATACGCTATGCTAATTCTAAACAAATTCACCTATTTACTCTCGTTACTTCTGTTGTTGCTTGCTACGGCCTGTCTTCCAGGAGGAGCAATAATCGATGATGAGGAAGAGGACAAAGAAAAGGGACCACTTGAATTTACAGATGGAATCTATGTGGTTAATCAGGGTTTAACTCAAAATACTGATCAATTTGGAACACTCACTTTTGTAGAACGCGGCGAAGATGGGCGGTCTATCCGAGAAGTTTTCCGTACCAATAATCCTACTCAGGAGCTTGGCAATCTTACTCGATCTATGCATGTACATAATGGCTTCGGGTATATTGTCTCTACCAATGCCAATAGAATTGATGTGATCAGAATGGAGGATTTCCTACATCTTGGTTCTATTCTTGGGTTAGAAAAACCACGATTTTTCCTTCCAGTTGATTCAGATATTGCTTGGGTAAGCCAATGGGGAGCAGATGGCACTCAAGGTTCCATTGCAGTGGTAGATCTTACAACTTTTAATGTCCTTCGTACCATTCCAGTACGTCCTGGACCAGAAGAGATGGTGATTCAAAATGGCAATGTATTCGTGGCCAATTCTGGTGGATTTTTGCTAGATTCTATCGTTACTAAAATAGATATTGAATCGGAAGAAATTCTAAAAGAAATTGAAGTAGGACTTCAACCACAGTCCATAGAAATAGACGCTAATCGATCTATTTGGGTCTTAACTAGAGGTTTTCTGTCTTTTAACGAATCCAAAGATGGTCGTCTAGTTCAGATATCCAATGATCAAGTTACCAGAGAATTTACCCTTGAACAAGGTGCTGGAAATTTAACGATCAATAATTCTGGGGATCGACTCTACTATACCATGAGAGGAGCCGTTTTTTCGCATCCGATTACACAGTCTTCTGCCAGTATTGCTCCTTTTATTGATTTTCCTTACTTGACGGTGGCCGTCGATCCTCGAACTGATCATATTATTGGTGCCGATGCTCGTAATTTTCAAGTAACTGGACGAATTGTAATCCACAGCGCTGCTGGAGAAGAATTAGAAGAACATACCGTAGGAATCGTTCCTATTGGTTTTTGGTTTCAATAAACGCTTATTTAAGACAGTTTTTCAATAAAATTTCTCTTTTATTAAAATTCCCGTGTAACCTTTATATCTTTCAGCAGTCAAAGATATGATACCTTTTGTATCGTATTATTAATGAAAAAGAAACTTAATTGGTTAAACTAAAAATTATAAGAAATATGAAAAATCTAATTTGTCTTTTACTCGTAGCTTTTTTAGCTACCACCACTTTTGCTCAACGAAAAGGAATGACTGTTAAAGTCGATGCTGCTGTAGAGCGTATGACTAATGAACTAGATTTAACACCTGAACAACAGGTTAAAATCAAAGCTATTTATGAAAATAAAGTAGCTGCTAAAAAAAGCCGTAATGCGCAAACAAAAGAAGAATATGCTACAGCAAGAGCAGATTTTGATCAGCAAATAAAAGCAGTTTTAACACCTGAACAAAGCGAAAAAAGAAATGCTTTAAAAGCGGAGCATAAAACAGAAATGAAAGAAGCTCGCCAAGCACGAAAAGGCGTTAAAGGTAACAACCCAAAAGGAAAAGGTCATGCACACCGAGGCAAAAAAAGAGGTCAAAAACTAGCAAGTATGTCTCCTGAAATGTTAGAAAACCGTGCTGTAAAATCTACTGAAAAATTGAACAAACAAGTTAACTTGACAGAAGATCAGCAGGTTTCCATAAAAGCATCTTACCTAGCTTTTTACCAAAGAAATCAAGCCATCGCTAGCGATACTTCTTTAGACGCTGCCGCAAAAAAAGAAAGTCTTACTCAACTAAAAGCAGATCATAGAGCTTCTATTAAAACTTTGCTTACCGAAGAACAATTAGCAGCTAGAAAAGCAAATAAGAAAGTTAAAAAGGGTAAGAAAGGTAAAAAGGCTAAGAAAGAAAACGTACAACACTAATACTTGTTTGGCATAAAAAATCCAATAATCAGGAATTAAATTGCCTGAATTAAGACGGAATAATCAAAAACCCTGAGAGCGGACAACTGCTCTTGGGGTTTTTGTTTATTTTTCCTCTTTTTTTATCCGTTTTAATCTAAAACAAACAATGAAGCTGTTTAAGAATGTTCACAAAAGGTGAGGATAAGTGCTTGATTGTCAAGACGAAGCAAATTTTGAGGTTCGTAGCCAAAGCTACGGTGCCGA
>JALZUU010000282.1 GCA_023300665.1 Saprospiraceae bacterium
ATATCTTCACCACCAACTTTTCCCATTAAATAATTCAAAACAGCTGTTTCAGAGCTTTTTGCATCATTTTTCATCTTAGTTAACATCGGTAGTACCGCTTGTACTGGCATGTGTCCAAAGTTGAATTGACCCCAACTTGGTTTTCCAGAAGATTCCCAAGCATTATCAATTTTCATTGAAATTTTGCTTCCGTAAGCAGCTTGATCTTCTTTATCGATAAAACTCATGAACTTAGTTTGGTAACTCTCAATCATCGACTTTAGTTCTGCCGCAGGACCTGTTTGTCCAGTTGGATCAGTACCGATCATCAAACGAGTGGTAACATCAAAGTTCTTTTTGTTTTTCAAATCTTTTCTCTTCATTTCACCAGTCTCCTTATCTTCCTTCATTACATAATCTTCATCATCGAGTATACCATCTCTATTGGCATCTGATAATCTTAAGATTATATTATCGATAGTATCGGAGAATGTTTTAGAAAGCTCCATTACTGGTTTTGTTCTGTCAGCATACTTACCAAGTCGCTTCATGTCTTTTTTTGCAAGACGAGCAACCTCAGCTGGTATGTTAGCATTTGCTTGATCCAGAACATCGTTAGATTTTTGAAGACTTTTGTCTACTAATTTGAATGCGTTAAATATTTCCGCAGATACGTTGAGGGCTAACATCGCTGTAAGTACTAAGTACATAATGTTAATCATCAACTGCCGCGGTTCCTTGGGTATTGACATATCCTAATAGGTTTTTATATTATTAATAATAATGGAGGTAACCCAAAGGATTATCCAACTTTTTTACCAGTTCCTGCAGATGAAGCCATTGCAGAAAGAACGTTTCCGTAAACAGAGTTTAAAGAACCCAAGTTTCTGTTTAGAGCAGAAATTTGCTCTTGGTAACGCTTAGTATCTTCTAAAGAATCATTCATAGTAGCCATTGCTTCGTTCATACGTGTGTAGAAGTTGCTCATAGACTTTAGCTGATCTCCAGTACTGGAAAAGTCAACTTCTTGTAATGATTTTAAAGAACCTAAGCTAGCAGACATTGTCTGAAGTTCAGATAACATACCTCCTAATTGTTGCTCAACTACTTCACCGTTTAGAGAAGGAGCACTAGATGCAGCGTTAGCTGGACCAGCAGTTAGAGACTGAATTTGAGAGTTATAATTTTCTAGACCTGGGTATAATTTTTCCCAGTAATAATCTTTGTCTGGTGGTAGTAAACCTAACATAAGGAATAATCCTGCTTCAGTTAATAATCCTGCAGTCAACAACTGCGATCCACCTTCCCAAGATTGGATTTTGAAAAGTGCTCCCACCATTACGACGGCGGCACCTACACCAATAATTAAATTTTTTAAATACTTAAACCAAGGAGCTTTGTAAAAGGCCATTTTTCTGTTCTTTTTAAAAAGGTTATTTAAATGAGTTAATAGTATGGGTTATATATTAACACAAATGTTGATAGTTATACCCTTAAACATAACGTTCAGGGTTGAAAAAGTTACAATTCTGTTTAGATAAATTTCAATTGAAAGGATTCGGCTAGTTTTGAGTCAAATAAAATCGAAAGTATAATCAAGAAGGATTATACTTTCGATTTTTTTATTTCTTAAGATTAGAAATCATTAATTGAACGTCCAAGGAAGGTCAATGCACAACGGAAGCCTACATAAGACTTAGTTGTATCCTGAAATTCCCAGTGACGAGTACCTGTTTGCATAAAGTATGCGATATCTTTCCAAGATCCTCCACGAATTACTTTTCGCTTTTGGGCTTCAGCATCATCATCCTTTGCATCATAACGTAAATCAGGATTTAAATCATGTAAGAAAGAGTATGCGTTTTCGTGGAAAGCAGTGTTTGTCCACTCTGATACGTTTCCAGCCATATTATATAGACCATAATCGTTCGGGAAATAAGCATCTGCTTTTACGGTGTATAGACCACCATCTTCCGGATAATTACCACGACCAGGCTTAAAGTTAGCTAATAAACATCCTTTTGCATTACGAACGTAATATCCACCCCAAGGGTATGGTGCTAGATCGTGACCACCACGAGCTGCATATTCCCATTCGTGTTCAGTTGGTAAACGGAAATCTTCACTGTTCACCCCATTTCCTTCGTAAGAATTCCATAGTTTGGTTCTCCAGTAAGAGAAAGCCGCAGCCATTTTCCAATCTATTCCAACTACCGGATAATCATCATAAGCCGGGTGCCAGAAATAGTTACGAGCCATTGGCTCATTATAGGAATAAGCAAAGTCACGAATCCAAACTAAAGTATCTGGATAAACAAGTACTTTGTCTTTTTTGATATGAGCCGTACGATTCGCATCTCTTTGATGAGCAGCAGCTTGCCAATCATACCATTGATACTCGTATTCTAGCTTAGAAACATTCAATTCTTTTTTACCTGCAAATTTTTCATCACCTTGGTAAAAAAGATCTTCGAGTGTTTCGTCGGTAGGGTCAATTTCTATTTCCCAGTCGATTAATTCATCTCCAGCGTCTGTTTGATAATAGTTACCTATCAGTGAATGAGAGATACTATCCTTTACCCAGTACACAAACTGTCGGTACTCATTATTGGTAATTTCTGTATCATCCATATAAAAACCGGAGATAGAGATGGATTTTTGCCGTTGGACGTGAGTACTAGCTACATCTTGATCACTGGGACCGATATGTAATGTTCCCGATGGTATGTAAACCATACCGAAAGGATTAATACCCTTCCAAGAGGGACGATTGTCAATTCCGACCAATTGTCCGGTCTGACCTGTTCCGCAAGCGGACACAATTAACGCTACGCAAAATAACGCTAAAGAAGTTTTTAATAATTTTTTCATTTTAACACCCGAGTTTTCCTTCAGATTGATAATAAGCAAAAAAGTAAACGTAAATATAGTCTGTTTATATAGAAACAAGAACTTATTCGCAGTTATTGTTTAATATATGTCAAAGTACACGCCAAAAAGCTACTGGCAAAGCTCGTTTGCTAGTATTAGTTTATAATTTTTGGCTGTGGTATTATAGATTGTTCTCAAAATGTAGAATAAAGCTCCTCTTTACAAAAATCGAGGATTGTAGATTATGTCAGGAGGAATTCCTGCTCCAATTGCTTTATTCAAATTATAATTAACCATGATTTCATGTGATCCGTTACTAACCGACTTAAGAGCCGATAGCGTAAGATCGTATGCATACGCAATAGTCATTTTAGGGTTTAATTTGAATCCTGCAATTATTGCTACGGCGTCAACCGTATTCGAATTATATCCTCTAAACGAAGCACCTCCAAATATATTGTCATTATATTTCAATAAAGCGGATAATTCTATCTGATGCTCTATCAAATCTGACTTTACTAAAATGGAGGGGTGTAGTGTAAATGCACTTCCAATTTCAAAATCCTTTGCAAAAATAAGAAAATAATTCCGATTCAAAGAAATTTTTGTGTTGGCATTTCCTCCAGTAAGCGAAATTTGTGATTCTGTCAAATTACTTACAGACAATCCTATTTCGAATTCTTCACTTTGAAAGTAAATACCCGCATTGAAAATTGGAGCCATTGCTCTAACTTCAATTTCGGGGAGTGATCCATCATTATGTTGAATATTAGTGGGGTCATCGCTATAAATTCCATCAGGAGCTCTTAATTGGGCTCCGTCTAGAGATTTTTCCAGTAATCCACCGGATAATCCTATTGTGAGAAGGTTTTGTTTACCTATTGGTAACCAATAATTATAGCTAGCCGTCGCAGAAGTCGTTCGCTCAGGGCCCTGCTCTTCATTTTCAATATTTATGCCAAACCCCCCATTTAATCTATACATTGGTAAGTGTGCATTTACTGTTTGTATAGAGGGTGATCCAGGTAAGTCTACCCATTGTTTTCGATAAACGCCAGTAATACTCAAACTATTGTCCAAACCAGCATAAGCAGGGTTAAAATTATATTTATTTAAGGCAAATAAACTGTACTGTGGTACTTGTTGTGCACTCAACGAAACACTTAACAACCAAATAATTAAACAAGTAATTGTTTCCTTCATAGAGGGCAATGATTATTGAAAATTAGTTATGGATGAGTTGGATTATAATAGTTCTGCTAAGATTGTTTTACTAAACTACTAAATTCTTAGCATAGATGCTTTATTGGGTATACGTCTATTTTGATCTTTGTTGTCTTTTTATCAAAAATTATATTAAAAAATCAATTTCTAAATTATCGTAGGCAATAAATACGTTGGAGGGCAATGTTTTTTCAACGGCATGATGTAAACCCATTTTATGACTAAGATGGGTAAGATAGGCGCGTGTTGGTTTAATTTTTTCGATAAATGCTAACGCCTGAGAAAGATTTAGGTGCGAATGGTGTTCTTTATGATGTAAAGCATTGATAACGAGCAGTTCTGTTCCCTTCACCTTTTCTATTTCAGCATCACTCATCGTTTTTATATCTGTCAGATACGTAAAATTGCCAATCCGAAAACCAAAGACAGGTAGTTTTCCATGTAGGGCTTCAATAGGAATAATGGTGGTTTCTCCAATTTTAATATTCTTATCAATATCAATATT
>JALZUU010000283.1 GCA_023300665.1 Saprospiraceae bacterium
ATTAGCCATTTATTATACGACTAGATCCTGTTCTTAGTCTCACCTTTGCGGTGCAGTTGGTAGTCAGCTGTTTTATAAAATTTATTTTCTCACGACTTCACTGGTATCATGATTAATAAGCACGGATAGCAAGGAAGCCACAACACCAATTTATTATGAACAGTATTAGAAATCAAGTACAACTTATCGGACACTTAGGACAGGATGCAGAATTGAAAAAATTTGACAGTGGAAAGGTAACTGTTAATGTAAGAATTGCAACTTCTGAATCTTACAAAAATAAGAGCGGAGAAAAAGTAGAAGAAACACAGTGGCATAATTTAATAGCCTGGGGAAAGACGGCTGAGATTATGGGTATGTATTTTAAGAAAGGAAAACAAGTGGCCGTTTCTGGAAAATTATGTCACCGTACTTATCAGGATAAAGAAGGAAAAGACCGGTACGTTTCTGAGATTCAGGTCAATGAGTTTACCTTTTTAGATAAGAAAAAAGAAGTTAACTAAAACGTTTTTCATGTTGCCTAGGAAGACGAAATCTGGGCAACTTTTTTACTTACTCATTAAAAGAGCGCCACGAAATTTTCGTGGCGTTTTCTTTTTTAGAATGATCATTTCTTTTGACCTTTTAAATATGCTAATACCTTTCCGACTGGTAAGGTGGCAACATTCGCAGGTAGATTAACCAATACTTTTTCTTGTAAATCAAAAGCGACTTTCGAGCCATTGGGTGATTCTAAATCTGTGAAAATTTGGAAGCGATTATTTTGTACATTTTTTGCGATAAGCGGATCGACTACGAGTGGTGTTTTTAAGAGCGGTGTAATGGTTATTTTTCCATTATTCAAATTTAGGTTAGGAATAACCGCTTGATATTTTTTATTTCCTACTGGAACTAGAAAAAGAGAATTAAATTTATTGACTTTCTTAGCATGATATTCTGCAGCAGGAAGGAAATTTTTGACCTCTTTTTTGTCGTTTAAATCATAGGCAAAGAAACCCAAATCTTGCGAATGACCAAAAAGATAATGATCATAAACTTCCATACATTGAGTGATTCCTGATTGAGCATCTAGTGAAGTACGTGGCAATAAATAATCTGGCTTCATACGAGGGAGGAGTGTTCGATTTTCTACATCATAGCAAAAAGTAAACTCAAAACCCGAGGTACAAACCACTTGATTTTTTTCTTCATAAGTATTTTGAAAAATATACCAGGGAAAGTCAGGGCTATTATTAACAGGTAGGACTTTACGTTTTATCTGGCTACATTTTTCTGTATCATAAACATCAAGAATCCGATAACTCTCCCCAAAATCTTGGTCGCGGGTGATATCATCAGCAACGATACAAATCCAAAGTTGCTCTTCTGGAATCCAAAAATCATTATCATCTATTAATTTACCTCTGACAACACAATCGTGACTGGTAGGAATAACAGCTGCTATTTTATTCGCTTTTTTAGGAATAGCATCTACTGTTTTTGCGGGAGTAGAAGAACCGGTAGTAGGGGTAGGCTCAGATTTACAACTAAGCAATGATAAGAATCCACCTAAAATGACCAGAATGATATGTTTTTTCATAGTACTGAAATTTTATAACTTCTTTTCTTTGCAAGATAATAGAAAAAATTAAAGGGGTATTTGCACTGGCAAATACCCCTTTATTAAAAAAGAAATCGGAGGGAATCAGTCCTAGCGATTAGCCAGGAAAAGTCATAACCGTAATAACGATTAATAAAGTCAATGACGCAGCAATTAACCAAAAGCGTGCATCCTTGTAAATACTGATTTCCTGTTGTGACATATATATAAATTGTGTGGTGAATAATCAAATAAAAAGATAAATATGGTCACCTATAGACAGGTGGGGCCATATGAAATTTGTTCAATAGTTAATAAAAGGGGAGAAGGAAGGAAGGATTGAGTAGTAAAATTTGCAAAAAAGATGCCATTTTACCTGTCAAATTAAGTTTTTAAACAGCTTCAATGTTAAAAGCTATTCGAAAAGCGTATCTCTTGAGGAGATATCCAAATAAATTTAATTGAAGGTGATTTTTTCTTGATTAAGAAGATTTAAGAATTCCTTGGTTAATTCGTTTGACGAGTCCAGGACCTTCGTAAACCAATCCGCTATATACTTGCACCAATGAGGCACCCGCAGCAATCTTTTCGAGGGCATCTTTTGCACTACCAATACCGCCTACACCGATGATTTTTAGTTGTCCATTCGATTTTTGAGAGAGATAGCGAATCACTTCTGTAGAACGTTCTTTTACGGGTTGACCACTTAGGCCACCCATCCCAATTTGAGAAATTTCATTTTGAGAAGTATTCAAATTTTCTCTAGAGATAGTTGTATTAGTGGCAATAACACCGCTGATTTTAGTCTCTCGTGCAATGTCCACAATATCATCTAATTGTCCATCTGTAAGGTCCGGAGCAATTTTTAATAGAATAGGTTTTGGGTTTGATTTAGCATTATTTAAATCTTGTAATAGACTTAGTAAGCGAGTTAAAGGTTCTTTTTCTTGTAAGTCTCGTAGATTTGGCGTGTTGGGAGAACTAACGTTTACCACAAAATAATCAACGTAAGGAAATAAAGCTTGAAAGCATTTTTCGTAGTCAAGATGTGCAGACTCGTTGGGCGTATTTTTATTTTTTCCAATATTACCGCCAATGATCAAATTTTTTGGGCGATTTGTTTTTAAACGCTGAACAAGCGCTTCCATCCCTTCATTATTAAAACCCATCCGATTGATTAAGGCTTCGTCGGCGGGTAAACGGAAAAGACGCGGTTGAGGATTGCCAATTTGACCAACAGGGGTTACCGTACCCAACTCAATAAATCCAAAACCAAGCGCTGACATAGCATGGTAGTGTTGTCCATCTTTATCAAACCCAGCCGCTAAGCCTACTGGATTTTTAAAAGATAATCCAAAAATATTCCGGTGAAGTCGCTCGTCTTCTACCGAATAGTAAGCTCGAAAAAAATGAGAAAGTAGAGGAATTGCCAAAATTATTTTTAATCCGACAAGGGTGAGATGATGTGCCCGTTCAGGGGAAATTAAAAAAGCGATGGGTTTGAAAAAAAGTTTATACACGGCGTAATGGTTCTGATTTGCCGCAAAGGTAAGGAATAGTTTAATAGTTTGTAGAAATAGAAGCTGTTTAAAAATGAAGCACAATGGTTACGGACAAGTCATTGATAACGTGGATCTTCTGCTATTTTTATTTCCATAGCTACGGCTATGCAAAGAA
>JALZUU010000284.1 GCA_023300665.1 Saprospiraceae bacterium
CAATCCTATTTTTGGTCAAAAATTATTACAGATTGAAAAAGTTGGTAGTTTAAAAACTCAGCGTTATTATATTGGAGATGAGGTAGTCTTTCAGTTAAAAGGAGAAACCGAAAATTATTGGTACAAAGAAAGAATTGAAGACATTTTAGTAGACTCAAAAGCTGTATTGTTTACCAATCGCGTGATTAAGATTGCTGACATTGCAAAAGTCAGAAGTTTTAAAAATCGAGGTTGGTCAAGAAGTTTAAGTGATAATGCTTTTGTAGCTTCTGGAAGCTTTGTAGGATTGTCATTGCTTGCTGCCGCAACTACTGAGTTTATGCTAAGGACTGCTACCGTTATTATTCCCGGTTCTGCAATAGTCGCAGGGTTAATAATTCGCCTTATATTTCGAAGAAAAACATATCGAATGGGAAAGCGAAAAAGATTACGGGTACTGGATTTGAATTTTTATAAAATAGGGCCTTGAGAGGTTGGTGATAATTAATAATTTTAATAATGAAAAATTAATAATGTCCTTCAATTGTATTGGCTGGTAGTGAGTTTTAAAGAGTAGTTATCTATTTTCTATTTCAACGACTGATAGCTAAATAAACACTCACTTACGCTATCGATCCCAAAAACGAAGTGCTAATTCATATCCTGTCAGACCCATTCCAACAATAATACCTTCACAATATTTACTGAAATAGGAATGATGGCGAAAAGCTTCACGAGCATGCACATTTGAAATATGCACTTCAATCACTGGCGTAGTAATCGCTGCGATCGCATCCGCAATCGCAATAGATGTGTGAGTAAGCGCACCACCATTAAGAACAATCCCGTCGTAAGAAAATCCAACTTTATGCAGCATATCTAGGATTGCTCCTTCATGGTTGGATTGAAAATATTTTAAACTAAGTTTAGGGAATTGTTTTTTCAATATTTTAAAATAATCTTCAAAACTTTGATTCCCATAAATCTCCGGCTCCCGCTTACCAAGTAAATTTAGATTCGGGCCATTAATTATCAATACTTTCTTTTTAGCCATAGATTGTTTAATTCGCCATTTCAGAAAGGAACTTAATTCGTGTCAATTGAATTTCTTCCATTGTTACGTCATCCTCTTTTAATTCTTCAAATGCTTCATCTATTGAACCTGATTCTGATTCCATAAAGAAATCATAAATATCTTCTGCGGAATCTGCATCTACAGCATCCTCAATATAATAATCGATATTTAGTTTAGTACCTGAAATAACGATCGCTTCCATCTCTTCAATAATCTCTTCCATTGAAAGTGAGTTGGAAGAAGCAATATCATGTAAAGGAATTTTTCGGTCAATACTTTGAATGATATTAACCTTTATCTTAGATTTATTAGCAATCTGTTTGACCACAATTTCTGTTGGTCGCTCGATATTATTTTCTTCAACATATTCCTTAATTAAGGCCATAAAGCTTTTACCATAACGCGTTGCTTTACCTTTACTAACCCCTGTAATCTTAGCCATATCCTCCATTGAGATAGGATACTGTGTAGCCATATCTTCTAAAGATGGATCCTGGAAGATAACATAAGGAGGTATATTTTTTTCTTTTGCGATTTGACGACGCAAATCTTTTAGTAGAACCATTAAGGCCTCATCTAGCACCGCACTTCTTCCACTATGGCTATCATCGATTGGAGCCATGTCATCATAATTATGATTGATTGGAATTTGAATTGGAAACGGTTTTTTGATATACTCGTGTCCTTTATCTTTCATCTTTAACAATCCATAGTTCTCAATGTCTTTGTAAACAAAGTCATGGAGTAAAGCCTGACGAAAGATAGAATGCCAAAAAGTATCATCCTGATCTTTTCCCACTGCGTACAATGGTAATTTATCATGACCGAAGTCCATGATTTCTTTGGTATTTTTACCCATCACATAGTCAATCAACATTTTGATCCCACAGTTTTCGTTAAGGGTATTTATAATTTCTAATGCATAGCCCATTTCTTTTTGGACTTCCACTCTTTCCTTTGGGTGACGACAGTTGTCACACATTTTTTCACAACGAGCTACATCGAAAATTTCTCCAAAATAATGTAGCAAAAATTGACGGCGGCAAGAAGTTGTTTCGGCGTAAGCCATAATCTCCTCCATTAATTGTGCGCCCATTTCTCGTTCTGAAACGGTTTTATCTCTTAAGAATTTTTCTAATCGTTGAATATCTTTATAAGAATAATATGCGATACATTTTCCTTCGAGTCCATCTCGACCAGCTCGGCCTGTCTCTTGGTAATAATTTTCAATACTTTTAGGAATATCATAATGAATTACAAACCGTACATCTGGCTTATCGATTCCCATACCAAAAGCGATGGTTGCAACGATCACATCTACGTTTTCCATCAAAAAGTCATCCTGTGCTTTAGTACGTGTTTTTGCGTCTAGACCAGCATGATAAGCGGATGCTTTGATATCGTTAACCCGTAGTGCTTCAGCGATTACCTCCGTTGATTTTCTACTTTGTACGTAAATGATTCCTGATTTTCCTGCCATCGTTTTCACCACCTGAATGATGCTTTTGATGGTTTGTTCTTTATTCCCTTTCGGGCGCATATCGTAGTATAAGTTGTCTCGATTAAAGGAGGAAACATAACTGTTCACCTCGTCCATGTTGAGATTCTTTACGATATCCGTTCTAACTTTAGGCGTAGCCGTTGCCGTCAAGGCAATGATTGGAATTTCTTTGTTGATATCATCGATCATGGTACGAATTCGACGATATTCTGGTCTGAAGTCATGTCCCCATTCGGAGATACAATGTGCCTCATCTACCGCGATGAAAGAAAGGTTAACGGTTCGGAAAAAAGCTAGACTATCTTCTTTAGTGAGTGTTTCTGGGGCAATAAATAATAATTTTGTTTTCCCAGCGGTGATATCATCTTTCACCTTTTTCATTTGCACTTTAGTTAGCGAAGAGTTGAGGAAGTGTGCTACTTCATCTTGCTGACTATATCCTCGGATAGAATCTACCTGATTTTTCATCAAGGCTATTAGTGGAGAAATTACAATGGCGGTACCTTCCATCATAAGTGCTGGCAATTGGTAACAGAGGGATTTCCCTCCACCTGTTGGCATGATGACGAAAGTATCTTTCCCATCTAATACACTAGCAATAATTGATTCTTGTGGGCCTTTAAATTTATCAAATCCGAAGAATTTCCCTAATGCTCCTTTTATATCATGTTTGGTTTCTAACATCATTAATCCCTATTCTTTTAATAATATGTTTAATTAATAGTTGAGACAATATAGTATGAAGCTCAGTATTATACTTCTGAGCTCATTTTTAAACCTTTAATAAATTAAGATTTACTAATTGGCTGGTTTTGCTATCCTAAATATAGGTAAATAATTTGATTGTAAACTTTTTCCTCAAAAAAATCGAAAAAAGAATTTACGTTAATTTTGTGCGTTGTGAAACGAGAAGTACTCGCTCCTAAGTGGAGGCTTTTTTTTAGCGTGTCCAAAAATAATCAATTTAAAGTGAATAACGAAACAAAAATATTAGCAATTGCTCATAAAACAATTGAAATCGAAACTCAAGCTGTTCAACAATTAAAACAGTTAATCGATGTTGATTTTTTTTCAGCCACCGAATTTATTTTAAACGCATCTGGTCGACTGGTTGTGACAGGGATTGGCAAAAGTGCATTAATAGCTCGAAAATTAGTTGCTACTTTTAATTCTACCGGAACGCCTGCCTTGTTTATGCATGCTTCCGATGCGATCCATGGAGACTTTGGAATGGTTCAGCCAAATGATATTATTTTATGTTTGTCTAAAAGTGGCGAAACTATAGAGTTAAAAACCTTACTTCCTATGATTAAAAATCTGGGTGCCAAATTGATTGCTATGACGAGTAAAAAAGATTCTTTTTTAGCCAGTCAATCTGATCTATTGCTATATACTCCAATTGAAACAGAAGCAGATCCAGATAATTTAGTACCAACAACTAGCACAACCGTTCAATTAGTCATGGGAGATGCCTTAGCAATGTCTTTATTAGGGTTACGTGGATTCAACAAAGCCGATTTTGCAAAAGTACATCCTGGAGGAACTCTAGGTAAAAAACTGCATCTCCGAGTCAGAGATTTAATCGCTAGAAATGAAAAACCTATTGTTTTCTCCACTACACTGATTCCAAAAGTGATTTTTGAAATTAGTTCTAAACGATTGGGCGCAACTGCCGTTATTAACGAACAAGAGCAATTACTAGGAATCATTACAGATGGGGATATCCGGAGAATGCTTAGTGAATATTCGGACTTTAGTGTTTTATCCGCAAAGCAAATTATGACGTCTAATCCACGATATATTAGTCCACAGCATTTGGCAGAAGAAGCACTCGACTTGATGCGTAATAATAGCATTACTCAATTGCCGATCGTAGAAGGTCATAAATATTTAGGGATGATTCATCTTCACGATTTATTGCGAGAAGGGATTGGTTGATTGATTTGTTTATTTGTTTATTTGTTTATTTGTTTATTTGTTTA
>JALZUU010000285.1 GCA_023300665.1 Saprospiraceae bacterium
GATTTGTACTTCGATGGCGATGTCATGGTTGTTTTCATTTGAAAGTATTCCACAATTAATGACTGGTTTTTTACTTGAAACAGTCAGTAATCCATTTCTGATTTTTCTCTTGATAAATATCACTTTGTTAGTCGTTGGGACTTTTATGGATATGACTCCTGCGGTATTAATTTTTACCCCCATATTTTTACCTGTTGTTACGCAATTGGGAATGGACCCTGTGCATTTTGGAATTATCATGGTGTTAAATCTTTGTATCGGTTTATGTACACCACCTGTAGGAACGATTCTCTTTGTTGGAGCAGGTGTAGCGAAAATTTCTGTCTCAGAAGTCATCAAACCTTTGGTGCCATTTCTGGTGGCAATGATCGTTGTACTATTTTTAGTGACTTTCTTTGAAGGAATTTCATTGTGGTTGCCTAACCTCTTTGGTTTGTAAGCGTTGATGGGGAGGAGGAAAAGACAAGAGAGGCATTGGCTATAATTCAATCTTTGAGAAAATGATTTTTCAAAATAAAAATTAATATGAGTATTTTAAAAGCATTTGATTTAACAGGAAAAACGGCATTAGTTACCGGCTGCAACCGAGGCATAGGAAAAGGGATTGCTTTAGGTTTGGCAGAAGCAGGAGCCAATATTATTGGCGTTTCTGCGACCATAAAACTGCAAGGAAGCGAGACTGAAAACGAAGTCATTGGACTGGGAAGAAAATTCAAAGCCTACCAAGCTGATTTTTCTAATCGAAAATCCATTTATACGTTTTTGGAAAAAATGAGAAATGATAATACACCTCCAATTGATATATTAGTGAATAATGCTGGAACGATTTTACGTGCTCCTGCTGCCGAACATTCCGATGAATTTTGGGATAGAGTGATTGAAGTTAACTTAAACGCTCAGTTTGTATTAGCAAGAGAACTTGGAAAAGTAATGCTAGAAAGAGGAAAAGGAAAAATTATTTTTACCGCTTCGCTACTTACTTTTCAAGGAGGAATTACCGTTCCTGGTTATGCGGCAAGTAAAGGTGCAATAGGAAGTTTGGTTAAAGCTTTGTCAAACGAATGGGCAGGGAAAGGTGTCTGTGTCAATGCTATCGCCCCGGGTTATATTGCCACGGATAATACAAAAGCGTTGCAAGAAAATCCTATCCGTAATGAAGCAATTTTAGCTAGAATACCGATTGATCGTTGGGGAACGCCTGATGATTTTAAAGGGCCAGCTGTATTTTTAGCATCCGATGCTTCTAATTATGTGAATGGAGAAATCCTTCTAGTAGATGGCGGTTGGATGGGAAGATAAATAGAAGTTGTTTTAAAATGGAGGTTGAAATCGATTGTAAGTGCTTGATTTTCAAGACGAAACTCCATTTTTTTTGCGTAGCCTCATACTACTGGACATTTGCGGGCTTGTGGCTACTCTCCGGCGGTACTGCCGGAGCCGGGAGGCAGCAAATGGAAGAAATGGCCAGTAGTATGGCGTAGTCTCAGCTACGAAAAATAAAATTAGATGAAGTGGGACTGTTCAATAATTTGTGTTTTTTGTTGAGCTAGCATTGCGTAAGAAGAGACCGATTAACCAATCGACTAATTAACAATTGCTTATGAAAGCAAATTTTTTATTTATATAAATTGGATTAATTGACTAAACACAGTTAATTGAACATCCTCCTGAGGTATTGGGAATCAATGACTTGTAAGCAAATTATCAATTTATTTTAAAACAACCTCTTAATATAACATTAAATTTACAATTTTAAAATAAAAAAATCATGGAACAACGATACGAAGCTTCTCCTAGAGAAGTAGAAAGAATGAACACTAAAGAGTTACGAGCTGACTTTTTAGTAGAAAGTTTGTTTGCAACTGGAAAAGCAAATTTTGTATACAGTCATTACGACCGCATGGTCATGGGTGGAGTTATTCCGTCTGGAAAACCCATTAATCTCTCTAATTCTAAAACACTAAAAAGTAAATATTTTTTAGAAAGAAGGGAAATAGGTATTATCAACATTGGAGGAAAAGGAACTATTACCGCAGATGGAAAAACTTACAAATTAGGCAAATTAAGTTGTCTTTATTTAGGACGAGGAACCAAGAAGGTTTCTTTTAAATCTGATAATAAAAAAACACCAGCTAAATTTTTTCTATTTTCAGCTCCTGCTCACAAGACTTATCCGAACACTTTATATTCTAAAGAAAAAGCATTGCCCTTCGAACTTGGAGCAAGTAAGACGTCCAATCACCGAACAATTTATAAATATATTCATGGAGATGGAATTCAGAGTTGTCAAGTAGTGATGGGATTGACGGTACTACAAGATGGAAGTGTATGGAATACGATGCCAGCACATACGCACGACCGAAGAAGTGAAGTTTATCTTTACTTTGATGTACCAAAAAACCAAGGTGTTATGCATTTTATGGGAGAGCCTCAAGAGACTCGACATTTGTGGGTACAAAATAATCAAGCTATTATTTCTCCTCCGTGGTCTATTCATGCAGGCTCCGGGACCGCAAGTTATTCGTTCATTTGGGCAATGGCCGGAGAGAATCAGGATTTTTCGGATATGGATTTTATTGAATTAAAAATGATTCGATAGGTTTGAGTGTTCGCTTAGGTAGGAGTAAATACTGATGTATTTATTTCGTTCTGCACCGGAATTAATCTGTTTGTTTATAGCTGAGACTATCACGTTCATTTTTTTTAATGGACGGAACTAACCATGTAGCTGTACAATTGAGTAATCCTGCTCTTTTGGTGCATTGGGCAATCGGAGTCAGCTAAAAACATCCTTCATTTTATTTCCAAATGAAAATAAAATGAAGGATGTTTATTCTACGGCAGCACTGGTTCGTACTGATGCTAAGTCATTTGGATCAATTCTGAAATTGGGTACTGGTATGAATATTTGCAGGAATATTCGAGAAACCTGTACTCCCGGAATAATAGGATCGTTTCACTCCAGTTAGATACCTGAACCAGGAGAGGTCATCAAATCCGATGATTATCCAATTAAACCTTTTATGATAGAAAGGAAACGGACTTTGATGCGCTTATTATAATGAAAAGGAAGATTTTCTGGTTTTTCATCACAATATTTTGGTGAAATAGCGGGGTTTGTTTGTGTATAATTCCCTTTGTTATTCAGAACTTTTTCAAAGGCTTCGATGTCTTTTACTACATTGAAATATGTAAACCAATCCATTTCTTAATTTATTTCGAAAATTACAATATTTGCTATGATGTATTCCTTCAAATATTCGTCCATTGATTTCTTCATATCGTTTTCGTAATAGAACTTATCAAATTTTTTATAGTCATTTTTAACTTGTTCAAATTCTTTCGTTGCAAATGGACAAAGTTCTTTAAAAGAAGTTGCTAATTTCGTTCTTTCTATTGTTTCAAGGGCATTAATTATTTCAGAATTATATTGGTTTCCATAATTGCTAAAGAACTGGTAAATACCTCCATTAAGAACTTGCAAATCTAAAATAGTGACATAGTATAGAGTCCTTTCTTCTATTGACTTATTGGCTAATTGCGATTTTAAGTCATTATTTCCCTTTGTCAAGGTTAGTGCAATATTGGTGAAAGCTCGATTTGTTAATTCATAAGATTTTAGGCTGTCGGCAATTTCTTTATTTATAGATTCTGTTTTATACATCGATTTAGTTTGACAAAATACTTGTGAAGTAAACAGGCATAAAACGACTGAAATCAATATCCTCATTTATTAGTTATTTTGAATAACAACTAGATATACACAACTCATCACTCGCTTTAAATAGGGGATCATAAAAACAATTAAATTTCAAAATTTCACATGTTTAATTGGTAAACAATCCTAGAATTGTGCGTGATAAAAAAATGGTTTACGGTTTTAATTTTGTCTTATTCTCAATCAAGTAATTCAGAATAGTACTAGGTGCAGAATCTAACTCCTCACGTTAATGCATCCAATAAGTCTTCATTAGAAAAAGGTTTCACAATAAAATCATCGGCTCCTTTAGCATAACCTTCTCTTTTATCTTGCTCCATTCCTTTAGCGGTTAAGTAAATTATTTTAGTTAAAAAATGATGGTCTTTAGTTCTAATTTTTTTAACCATCTCATGTCCATTCAACTTAGGCATCATAATGTCCACCAAGACAATTTTTGGTTTAAATTCCAAGAATTTCTGATATCCTTCTAGTCCATTAGAAGCAGATTCAACATTATAGGAATGTAATTTTAAAAGCGTTTTTATTGCCAAAACTATATTTGGATCGTCATCTACAATAAGAATTTTTGAGTACATAATTTTTTTAATTTAATTGGTTAAAGTTGGTTAAGGTCAGAGGTTATCTGGTTTTTTGGCAAATGGATAAGGAATTCGGTCCATTCATTTATTTGGCTTTTTACATGGATAGAACCGTCATGAAGTTCAATAATTTTTTTAGAAATTGCAAGTCCTAAGCCGGAACCATAGGGTTTATTTTCTTTATCTGACTCTATTTGGTAAAATTCTTTAAATATTTTTTCAAGCTCAGGTGCTGGAATTCCAATACCATTATCTAATATCTTAATTTCAAATGATGCTTCTTGTTCTTTTAAATCAATTCGAATATATTTTTTTGATTTTTTTACATCATTAAATTTTATAGCGTTATTTAACAAATTGATAAATACTTGCTTTATTTTATCTTCATCAAGAAAGATTAATGAAGCGTTTTCATTTTCTTTAATGACAGTTATCAAAACATTAACCTTGTCGGATTGAGGCTTTAAAGATCTTACTACTTTATCAATCAATTCATAGAAATCACTTTGAACAAGTAGTAAGTCATTTTTCCTTTGAACCAATTTTTCAAAATAAAGAATATCATTAATCAAGCAAGATAGTCGAGTGCTCTCGTTGACAATTATATTTAAAAATTCTTCTTTTTGATCTTCCAGATCATAATTTTTATTATTAAGCATTTCTGCAAATGCTCTTATCGAAGTAAGTGGTGTACGTAATTCATGAGAGATAGAAGCAATAAAATTATCTTTCATTTCATCTAACTCTTTAAGTCGTTCATTAGCATGTTGAAGTTGAGCGGTGGTGACTTCTAGCTCTTTTGATTTAGCTTCTAATTCTTTGGAATGACTAATGATATCTCTTGTTTCAGAAACGGCTTTGATAATTTCTCCTTCATCAAGAGTTTTTCGTTTTACAATTTTAGAAATAAGAATTCTTGAGATCGCACTTCCCACTACTCCTGTCAATAAATTTTCTGTATAATCAATAAAACTAATCGTTACTTTATCATAAGGTTTAAAATTTATTTTATAATCGTCTTGATATTGTTTGATTAATTTATCCGCATCTTCCGATCCAAAAAACTTATCTAATAATTGCTTTACTTTAATAAATGGAACCGCATTTATATTGTGATTTAATAAAAACCTGTCGCTTACCAAATTATTTCCAATGGCCGAAAATTCACTTGCTTTTTCTAATTCTTCTAAAGTAGGATTGGTGTAAACGGATATGATAAAATAAGCTGCAGCATTCATGAGTAGGCTCCAAAACATACCATGAACAATATTATTCATTCCCATAAAACCAAATAACGCAT
>JALZUU010000286.1 GCA_023300665.1 Saprospiraceae bacterium
TTGATCGCTGATGGACTTATCGATTCTAGAGAAAATTATAGATTTGAACTAACTGGCCAAAAATTTAAAGTGAATCGTAAAACACAGTCAGACGCAATTCATCAAAAATATAAGCAACTTTATCAGGAGTTATCAGGATCCCCTTTTTCTGACAATAGCAAAATCAAAGTTGTAAAACGTAATAATTAAACTATTTAATTGTTTAAATTTTTCTATGTATATTTACATATTAAAAAATACAATATAAAAATTTTCCTTCACCTGACTTTGTCCTTTTTTCAAAGTCTATAAAAATTAGAAAATTATGAAAGCAGTAAAACTCAATCTTTTTTCTTTCTTTATGGTCATGTTACTCTGTACGGGTATGCACCACCTACAAGCACAAGCAGAGCAAGAGATCAATGTAGAAACGGACGGAAAAACCATCACCATTATTAAAAAATATGTGGACGATGAAGGTGTATCTGTTACTGAAAAAATCGTAAAACAAATGGATGATGCCAACAGCTTTGACGTCAACGATTTTATTAGTGACTTATCTGGTAACGAAATTAATATCGAAATAATCGAAGACGAACAAACAGATTTACTGAACAATAGCCTCAGTACAATGGATCAATTCATGCTTGGAAAATCTGGTTGTAATGATAAATCATCTCGAAAGTCTATCCGAATTCAAAAGTCAACAGATAATAAAGGTAAGCTTGGTGTTTATCTAGATACTCAAAGTAATATTAAAGAAGGCGTAAGAATAAATTCTGTTGTCAAAGGTGGAGCTGCTGAAAAAATCGGTATGCAAGCTGGTGATATTATCTTAGCTATTAATGGCAAAAAGACAAATGGTTATGATGCTTTGACTGCTGCGATGCGTGATTATAAAATTGATGAAGCAGTAAGGATAGACTATCAGCGTGGTACCGAATATTTTCAGTCTGAGATAACGCTACAGGGCCATATTCGACCAGAACGAAGAATCCGTTATGCTTATGACCATGTTTCTCCATCTGATCGTAGTTACTTTAAGATGGATCCTTGTAAGCCATTTATTGGTGTTACCTTAAGCACTAGAGGAAAAAATGGAGTACCTGTTCACCGAATCATAGAAGACACTCCTGCTGCTGAAGTAGCACTACAAAGAGGAGATCGTATTACTGCTATTGATGGTACGCGTGTTACAACGCAAACTGAGATTGTTCGCTTACGAGACTTACACAAAGCTGGCGATTATTTCACTATTAGCTATCTCCGTGATGGTCAGGAATATGAAGTGGAAGCTCAATTTAAAGCTTGTGATACAGAGGTAACTCAAGAAGAAGAGGAAACGTCAACTATTTCAACTACGCCAGAGATCAAACCAACGATAACAAATGATCTTCAATTAGAATCTATTACCGCTTTCCCTAACCCTACTTCGGGAAGATTTAGTCTGCGATTTAAAGGAGAAGCCGTACCGACTACTGTTCGTCTAACCGACGCTTTAGGTAAAGTTTTAATGACCGAAAATCTAAAAGACTTTGATGGGCAATACAATGATCAGATAAATATTTCCAACTACCCTTCTGGGATATACAATATTACTATTATTCAAAAAGATAAATCTTATAGCGAAAGAATTATTTTAAATGGTAATCGTACTTAAAAAAAAAGTCCAATTTGATCTTTGATCAAATTGGACTTTTTTTTGTTTAATTGTTGAAATGTTGAATCGTTTATTAATTCAACATTTCAATAATATTCTTATTTCGCGTTTTGTAAAATTACTTTTTCCGTACGAGTTTCTCCTCCGTGAACAATCTGCAAGAAATAAATTCCTGATGCTTTTCCAGTCAAATCAATTGCCTCGTCAAAATAACCGCTAAATGTTTCTTCTGAGTTTTTGTAGATCATTCTTCCTGCTACATCTGTAAGACGTAGAGAAAAACTTCCGTCCAATTCAGAACTATATTTTACTTGAGCAATACCTGTGGTTGGATTAGGAAATACTTCCAATTCGCCTGGTAGCAAATCATCTGTATCCACCGTTGCTGCCAACTCTGTAGATACTCCTTCACAGCAAGCAGTCCAAACAGTATTTTTTTGAAGCTTATAGCCCAAAACAACAGATAGTAATTCTTCTCTTCCATTTCTAATAATATCTACATCCAAGGCATCTCCAGCTTCGTAAGCGTTGATGGTGGTATGTAAATCACAACCAGAATGAACCGTTTCTCCTTCAATATTAGTAATAATATCTCCAGGTAAAATTCCTGTTTCAGCAGCTGCCGAACCATTAATGGTTCTTTGTACTTCTACGCCAGGAATATCCACTGCAGGAATCGTCGCAACGCCCATTAATGGTAATTTTTTTACTTCTGTTGTTGTTTCACAAAAATCATAACATTCTCCGTTCCAATCTTCTTTATTAAAAGATACACGAACTACTTCCGTATCACGAACGATGGTTCCTCTAATTTTTATATCAGCCATATTCCCATGCTTACGTAGATAATCGCCTAAATCAAACGCCTTAGCCTCTTCTCCTAACAAACGTTGATAGGTAGTTTTAGAATTAAGGGTCGCTTTAGATGTAATGGAAATTCTTGCAGAATGAATCTTCTCAGATTGTGCCGTAGATAATTGGGCAATGATAAGTAAGATTAGGGTGTAAAAGTACTTGGACTTCATATTCTCTATTGTTTAAATATATTAATAAGAGTTGGTCTTGTGGTTGCCTTTACTAATACAATTGCCATTCCAAAAAAGCGATTTTAAGGATTATTTAAGATATTTAAAA
>JALZUU010000287.1 GCA_023300665.1 Saprospiraceae bacterium
TCTAAATATCCATTTTTTCGAAACCACTCCATATTTCCTAGTTCACCGTCAATAAAACTCCGTACTCGATCGTGACTAGCAGGATTGGTAATTCCAAAAGTAGAAGTGGTCAAATACATTTCTCGATAATAATCTTCCGCTGGACGTTCCAATAATGCTTGAAACTCTGATCGAACGATCGCTACTTTTTCAGCCATCGTCTGACCATCTTTAGAAAAATAAAGTCGATGAATTCTTTCTAGCGACTCCATCATAAACCCTTCTGGACGAATTAAATAATCAAGCCTATAGGTTGTATTTAACAAATGATAACCCAATCCTCCTGGGTACTTTTCTACTGTTTTTCCATTATCAGAAATCGTGTTGACGACCGTTTTAGTTTTTTTTGTAAAAAATGCATACTTAATCTGCTTTTCTTTTTCGCTAATACTTTTTAAGTGATCTACGCCAACCAGTGTGATATTTTGAAATTCATCTTCCAACAAATCATCTTGCTTGTCCGCATTGGTCGCTAATTCTTTTAGCGCGTAGTACAATTTATAAGGAGAACCATCTAAGGTGTAAGTATCAAACTTAATGGTTAGCACATCTGATTCATCTAATGCAAAGCGAGCATATTTTAAATCAAAATTTCGACGAATTAAGCGCTCCATAAAAGCAGCATCCAATTGATGTGGACGAGCGATTTTAGCTTCGACTATTACTTGCTTTTGGTTCGCTACTCCTTCTATTTTTTTAGATCCTTGAAAAAATTCAAACTTAATTCCATCCGCACTTTTTTCGTAACGTACGTTCCCTACCGTATCATCATTTAAATATTCTAAAAAGGACGCATAGGCATCAATATATTTTTCTGACTCAAATAATTCCTGCGATTCATCCCAAGCATCATATTGGCTCGTCGTCTTATAGGCATCCGTATAGCGACCAAAGTGTACCTTTGGTGCTTCTTCTGCCCTCCCCGTTCCAAATAATCTGCTAAAAATATTCATGTTTTAGTTCAAAGTTGTTTATACCTAGAAAATTATCCAAGTACTTATCTCTGAATATCTTGATAAAAGTAATATTTTTGAGCGAAATTATGCAATCCTTCCGTACCATATTACCTCCGTTACCAGGTCTACCTCAAATCCGACCTGCTGATCACCTGCTTTGCCTAGGGTCTTGCTTTGCGCAGCATATCGGCGATCGTTTTCAAAAGGGTCGATGGTCTGTTGACCTCAATCCTTTTGGGATTCTTTATCATCCCTTTCCAATAGCACAAGGCTTAGAACGACTATTAAAAGGAACGCTTTTCACAGAAGATGACCTTTTTTTCCATCAAGAACAATGGCATAGCTTTGATCATCATGGGCAATTTTCAGGATCAGACACAACGGAAGTCCTATCCACCATGAATCGGGCTATAGTTAGTGGTTTGGATCAATTAAAAAAAGCAAATATTCTTTTACTGACATTTGGAACTGCCAACGGATTTGTGGAAAGAAAATCAGGACAAGTCGTAGCAAATTGCCATAAATTGCCCAGCGCAAATTTTGAAAAAACCTTATTTACCCAAGAAGTTATTCAACAAAGACTTGTTGAGGTTATTAAAAAGCTAACAAGTCTGTTTCCTAAATTAAAAATCATTATTACCGTCAGTCCAGTTCGACATCTACGGGATGGTTTGATTACCAATCAACGAAGTAAGGCTAGTTTATTATTGGCGGTTGCTGAATTAGAAAAACAGTTTTCGGCAGTCCATTATTTTCCAGCATACGAACTGATGATGGACGATTTACGAGATTATCGTTTTTATAAAAATGATTTGATGCATCCTACCCAGATGGCCATAGATTATATTTGGGAATATTTTAGAACCTGTTGTTTTCCAGAAGGAACAGTGACTTATTATGAAGAAGTTCTTAAAATAAATAAAGCACTTTCGCACCGTCCTCGCCGTCCAAATAGTGTTGCACATCAACAGTTTACGGAGCAGATTAAAAAGAAAATATCGGTATTACAAGAAAAATATCCAGGTTTGGATTTTGGAGATAATACCATAATGTAATCAAGCAACTTACCCCACTCGACGCACCACTCCAGAGGCCCAATTATTTTCGTTTACACCTTCTAATAGTACTAATCCTGGTGTTTTACCAACTTCTAAGCTCCCTAAAGCTTGTTCATAGCCTAATGCTTCTGCTCCATTGATGGTTGCCCATTTCAATAGGGTTTGAAAGGGAACGTAAGATTTAAATCGTGCAATGGTTTTCATTTCTTCAAAAATAGAAAGTTGCCAATTAGAAGTCAAACTATCCGTTCCGATCGTCATTCGTGCGTTTGTATCTAGAAAATTCTGATAATTGGGTAAGCGGTTTTCAATATATAAATTAGCATTGGGGCAGGTCGCCCAATAAACGTTATCACTCCAAGCTTGAGCCGCTTCAATATCCGTGGTTGTGGTCAATGTATTGTGAACAAATAAAGTTTTACATAAAGGGTTCATTTGTTCGATCGCGTAATAGATGGAAGGCTTATGAGGTGGAACAAAATTCTTAAGTGGCATTCCAAAATTTGTATAAAAATCTATAAAATCTCCTGTTCCTTTTTCAAACAACTCATTTTCAGCCGATGTTTCTTGATTGTGAATACTGACGGTAGTTCCTACTTTATTTACTTTATTTATTTTTTGAAATAGTCTTTCTGAAACGGTATAAGGAGCGTGTGGAACAACACTTTTTTTATTTCCTGCTGTTCCAGCTTGATCGGCAAAAACAGACATGTATTTTTCAAATTCATTATCTGTCAATCCATCATTTAAAAAATCAAACATCTCTACAAATGTATAGTAATGAAGAGCGCTATTTTTTTTCTGAGTAGCCGTATCGGTTTTATTAGAAATATCACCTACTGCAACAATTCCTCCTGCGTACATCTCTTCGTCTGCCTGACGGATTGCCTCCATAATTTCTTCTTCTGGAAAATCTCTAAATTTGACTACATCAGAAATAAAAGGGATCAAACCCGTTCCAGTACCTACCTTTCCACGCATGTGGGATAATTCTAAGTGACAGTGGGTATTAACAAATCCAGGTACGATAATTCCAGCATGTTTTTCTAAAGAAGAAGCATCATGATCTTTGCTTTTTTCAATAGCTAAAATTTTTCCTGTATCATCATCCAGAATAATGACTCCATTTTTAATTGGTTCGCTAGAAACGGGATAAATAAAATCGGCGGTAATTTTTTTCATAGAAGGGTTGTAAATATAATTGCTTAAAATTCTAATACCAGTAATCCATTTTTTACTCTAGGTTCAAACCAAGTTGACTTCGGCGGCATAATAGATCCTGCATCTGCGACTTTAAAAAGATCATCAATCACGACTGGATATAGACAAAAAGCGATCTTGTTGTCATCTTTACGGGTATGTTTTACAATATGCTCAAAACCTTTCGGTCCTTCTACATAAGTAATTCGATTGTCTGTCTTGGTGTCTTTTATTTTCATGATATTTTTCATCACCTCTCGATCAAGCAGACTAGCATCTAATAATACCTCTTCTTTTTTATACTTAGCAAGGATTGATTTTTTCCATTTTAATCTAAACCATTCTTCACCAATCAACATAGTTAGTTCAAATTTCTTACGAGGCTTAGCAGGTTTTTTCAAAATTTTGATATCAAATATACGTGATATCTCAGCCATAAATCTCGCCATCGTCCGGTCATCTAATCCTTCTACAACTCGATTATAATCATAAATAGATAATTCCTTTACAGCAAAGAAAGCAGCTAAAATCTGATCGTATTGACCTTTTTTCTTCTTTTGTTTCATCTTCTGAGCCATTATAGCGGAGGTAGAACTGCGGTGGTGTCCATCTGCGATATAAGCGTGAGGTACTTTTTTTGCGAAAGTATCTTGAATTTTCTTGATCGTTGGACCTTCTTCGATTTTCCAGATGATATGTGTCTCGGAGCGATCTTCGAAGGATACCGAAAAGAAGGGTTCTATCTTTTTAATCTGTTGAGTGATTATTTTTTCTATCGAATCAACTGTCGGATAGGTCAAAAGGATGGGTTTTACGGCAGCTCCTCGTTTGACCATTAATTGAAGTTGCTGTTGCTCTTTTGTTGCTAGCGTATTTTCATGCTTTTTAATTTTATCATCCAAATAATCTTGGACGGTAGCACAGCCGATAAGTCCTGTGTAAGCCTTATCTTTCGTCTTGATTTGATAAATGTAAATGGCGTCTTCTGCTGATTTTTGGAAAAAGCCATTTTTTCGATAATCTGAATAAGCTTCCTTAACGGTAGCAAAAAAAAAGTCAGCCGACGTTATATACTCCAGACTTGGATATACCGCCTGAAAAGGATTGATCTCCATTACAAGAAAGTTAAGTAGTTGATCCAATGTAGCAGATGTACAGGAGATCTGTGGTTTAATTTAATCTAATCAAAGGAACTGCAAGATAAAAACTATTATCAAGAATTCAATGTTCTTGCTTTTAGTGTTTTAAGAGAAGTAAAATTTTGTCTACATTATTGAAAGAAAGGAATGGTGATTAGACTTATTATTTCATCATTTTCATAAATCTGCTAATAAACCAATTATTATCTGCTTTGATGAGTTTATCTAAAGTAGAATCTGCTTTGGCAGATATCATTTTCATATCCTGAATTACTCTACAAAATTCTGAGGCATGGTTACACATACCATCAACGCTACTAACTTCATCAAGTACCTTAAGCATGGGTTCTAGTTCTTTTTTCTTACGCTGAATAATAATTCGGCGAAATACTTCCCACATATCTTTTTCAGCAATAAAAAACTCTTTCCGCTCACCTGGTTTTAACTCTTTAAAAACTAAGCCCCAATCAATCAAAGCTCGGATGTTCATATTGGCATTACCTCGAGATATTTTCAATTCATCCATAATCTCATCCGCAGACAAGCATTCAGGCGCTAACAGCAAAAGTGCATGCACTTGTGCCATTGTCCGACTAATACCCCAGCTAGACCCTAAACTCCCCCAGGAGTTAATAAACCTGTCTCTACCTTCTTGAACTGTCATAATATATGAGTTTAAAGATGTTGTTATCCAAAGGACAAATAAGATTTTAGCTAATATTGTTCATAGAAAGGAGGAATAATATTTTTATTTATTGATTATTTTTGGAAAATTGTTGAAATAATTGATCAAAACAGCCAAAAATTGCTTCTTTTTTTACTAACCAACTTTATAAAAAGGAAGTTTAGTAACAACTGCTGGAAGGCGTTTTTTCCCTACTGCGATCATTACGGTGGTACCTATCTTGTCAAAACCTTTTTTCACATATCCCATTCCAATTGGAATATTCAGTGATGGAGATTGCGTTCCAGAGGTTACTTCGCCAATAACCGTTCCTGTTTCATCTTCAATTTGGTATCCATGTCGAGGTACACGTCGATCAGACAAAGTGAATCCGACTAATTTTTTGTCAATACCATCCGCTCGATGTGCTCGAAAAATATCAATAGAATTGAAATGATCTTTCTTTGTTTTTGTAATCCATCCTAAACCTGCCTCAATAGGAGAAGTGGTGTCATTTATATCGTTACCATAAAGACAATATCCCATTTCTAGTCTCAACGTATCTCGTGCTCCTAATCCAACTGGACTTACTGGCACTGCTGGATTGGCAAAAATGGCTTTCCATAAAGCCAATAATTGATCACTCTTAACGTATAATTCAAATCCTCCTGACCCTGTATATCCAGTAGCTGAAATCAATACATTGTCCAAGCCTGCTAAGGTTCCTTTAGTAAACGTATAGTAAGAAAGGCTACTTAAATCTACCTCCGTTAATGGTTGTAACAACGCAATTGCTTGCGGACCTTGTACGGCAAGTAATCCTGTTTGGTCTGAAATATTAGTCATTTTCGCATCGAAAGTATTATGCTCTGCGATCCAGTTCCAATCTTTTTCAATATTGGAAGCATTCACCACCAACATGTAAGCTTGCTCGCCTTCTGAACAATTATCTTCCGATAAGCGATACACCAATAAGTCATCCACAATTCCTCCCGTTTTATTGGGTAGACAAGAATACTGTGCATCTCCTATTTTTAGTTTACTGACATCATTGGATGTAACAAGCTGTAATAAATCTAAAGCCTCTTTACCACGGACAATAAATTCTCCCATGTGCGATACATCAAAGATTCCTACTTTTTCTCGAACAATGGCATGTTCTTCTTTAATTCCTTGATAAGAAATAGGCATATTATATCCAGCAAAGCCCGCCATTTTTGCGCCGAGTCCTTCGTGAATAGTTGTTAGTGGTGTATTCTTCATCTTTTTCTTGGTATAATTTGGTTTAAAAAAAGCTCAAAGCTTAGTTTTGTATTTTAATATCTGTGATTCTATCTCCTATTTCCAATTGATTGACAATGTCCATTCCTGATTTCACCTTTGCAAAGATAGTATAGTTACCATCTAAATGAGGTGTTGGAGAATGGGTTATAAACCATTGAGTACATTCTGTATGATTACCAGCGGAAGCCATCCCTACATATCCAGCATCATCATAATAAGCCATTCCTAGTTCAGAACGAATAGTATAATCAAGCCCGCCATATCCATCTCCACGCGGACAACCACCTTGAGCAACAAAGTTAGAAATTACGCGATGAAAATTTTTATTATCATAAAAATTATTTCGAGAAAGTTGCACAAAGTTAGCGACTGTTCCTGGAGCATGTTGAAGCATTAGCGATAAAGTAATTTCGCCTTTTCGGGTAAATATTTTTGCTTCTGCGTCAGGATTGATTCCACCAATTAGATCCCAGTCAATCGGATGGTTATAACGAGGAGGTTGATTGATCATCTCCGGAGTATTATTAAAATAATCTACCGTTTTTTGTAATTCATATTTTATTTCAATTTCCTTAGGGAGTTCTAACTTTGCCATCGCAACGGTCATATAATCTATACTATCTACCACCGACTTAAAATCTAGATCAGGCATTCGTAATACCTGCGCAGCGTAGGCGATCATTGCGATATCTCCTTTTTGAATTGCCTCACGAAAATAACCGGCTAGGTCTTTTTTTACTCGACGAGCGCTTCCGCCAAAATACTTATTAAAGGTTGGACTCATCGCAATCTGTGCTAAAGCATCTACACTTGCAGATCGGATAATAGATTGTTCTGACTGGTAGCCTTTTTGATAGATATATTTATAATTCCATCCATATTCTGACAATGCTTTTAACAATCCAGCTTTTTCATAGACATTATCATTAGGTGTCTCAAATCTCGTTTTTATTTCTGCATTAATATTATTGATTGTATTAACAAAATAAACAGGAACATGACGGTTTGCTGCTCGAAATAAATTATTACGAACTTGCCAAGAAAGGTTCTCTGTATTTTTTGCAGTAGAAAAATAACGACTTACTTCTCTAGCATTTCCATGATCGACAAAAAACTGGCTTGCTGCCTGAGCAATGTGTTGATTATTACTGTTTAGCGCATCAAAAATGAGCTCCTTAACTTCGTCGTAATCATAATTCCCCATTGCTCGAATTACATTTACTCGAACCTGAAAATTATCTGATTTGCCATAAAGATATTTAAGTGCTTCCAGTCCAACTGGCTTTTTAGTTTTTCCAATAGCAATAGCCAGTGCTTGTAAAATTTTTGGATTATTTTCTCGTTGTGCGGTCTGATAAAATGCTCCGGCAAAAGTATCTAACTTAATATTTCTCGTTCGATAAAGATAATTGGCTGCAATCAATCTGACAGATTCTGGGTATCCTTTTTTGGTAAGTAAGTCTACCATCCGCTGTGTTCCGATTGGGGAATTTATTCCTCTAAGTGCATATCGATAAATTGCATAAGCCTGCCCTTCTAATAGCATCGTGTCGCTTCGAAAATAATTCTTTACACTACTAATATTATTCAAATAATCTCCTGATGCAGATTTTCCGATCGCTTCAAGAGCTGTCTTTTTAAATTTTTGGGTAACTGCAAGTGTATCTACAGCGAATGCCTCTACGAGTGCAGGGCCTGATTTTTCATTACCAATTTGTCCTAATGCATAGGCCGCAGCTACTTTCACTTCTTGTACCTCATCTTTTAGTAATAAAATCAGAGAATCAATCACCTGTGGATCTTTATTTGACGCAAAAGAAAGCGCCGCTGCGTATCGATAACTTGGATCACGGTGTCGAAAAAAGGGTAAGATACTATCCGTCATCAGTTGATCCTGATAAACGTATAATTGTCGATAAACTGGATCTTTAAAATCCAAATTAACGTCCGTCAGAATCTCTTTTTTAGAAGGTATACACTGAGTTAGTGTAGTAATTAATATTCCCAGAAATAATAAGCCTGGCAGTAATTTTCTCAATATCAAGGGTCTTTGTTTTGTAGGGACCATCCCACTAAAGTGTATCATTTTTAGCAGCCCGCGCCTTGTGTTCCCCGCAATAGGTGCGGGACAGGCTCTAAAGGAAGGCTTTCACGATGACACATTTTACGGAACGATCTCGTTTTGTAAGTTGGTCAGATATTTTTTCTAAGAACTTGTTTAAAATCCTCCTCCGAATCCTTCTTCGCCAAACTCCTCTCCAAATTCTTCACTTTCTTCGGTACTTTTGTTCGTAGTGTCTCGCACTGTAGGGGTTTCATCACCAAAAAAATCATCATCACCAAAGCTTTCGTTTTCTTCTTCTGGCTCCATATCATCAAAATTAAGTGGACTTTCTCCATCATAATCATATTGTTCACAATCAATCACGATCCCAATATCTCCAGTCGGCTCAGCAAAACGAGCATTAATATCATAATCAATCGTTTCATCTTTTTCTAGACTACTTAATAATTTAGCAAAGAAAGGACGTGCCATCTTAGCACCAATTCCTAAATTAAGGCTACGGAATCTTACCCAGCGACTATCTCCACCTACCCAAGTAGTCACTACTAGATCAGGCGTAAGTCCCACAAACCAACCATCCACATAATTATTAGTCGTACCAGTTTTTCCACCAACCTCACTTTTTATATTTCCAAATCCAGGTAACCCTTGATTCATCACATTCTTCATCATTTCCACCATCACATAGTTAGCATTAGGATTTAAAGCTCTTCGCTCTTCTTGAATTTCTTCGTAAATAATATGACCATTTCCATCTTCTATTCTGTTAATAAAAACTGGCTTATTATAAATTCCATCATTCGCAAAAGTAGTATAAGCGCCTGCCAATTCCTGAACAGTTAATTCACAAGACCCTAAACAAATAGAAGGAGCATGTGGAACTACATAAGTACCATTGCTACGTTTTGCCTCTTTTGACAATCCCATATTATCTACTAAATCTCTAACTGGTCCAGCGTCGCCAAGCTGTTTCATTAGGTAAACAGAAATCGTGTTTTTTGAATGCTGTAATCCTTTGAATAAAGTATAAGGCGCTCCACTATATTCTCCATTCGCATTATTCGGTGTCCAATCTTCCTTTAGATGAAAATTACCTTCTCCAGTGTGGATGGTATATGGTAAATCATATACTTGCATACATGGAGAAACAGATTGTTGCGCAATCGCAGTAGCATAAATAAAAGGCTTAAAAGTAGAGCCTACTTGACGCTCAGAAGTAACGTGATCAAATTGGAAATATTTATGATTAATACCTCCAACCCAAGCTTTGACGTATCCGGTTTTAGGATCTACTGCGATGGATCCTAATTGTAAAAACATTTGATGGTATTTGATAGAATCCAACGGAGTCAGTGTTGTATCCTTTTCCATTTGATCATTGTAAGCAAAAACGCGCATCTTGGTTGGTGCGTTAAAGCTATCAGCGGCAGCTTTGCGTAAAGCTTTAAATTTATCTTTAACCTCTTTCCATTCGTCTGCCTTCAATAATTTTCGATATTTAGCTGCTAATGGGCTTCCTACTAATTTTTGTGAAACCAATTTTGCGATGGTTCCTTTTTCTCTTTCTTCCTTAATCATTCGATCAATATCATGATCTCTTAATTCAAATCCATCAAGCTTTTTAGCTGCAACTTTAATGGCAGGTTCTAGAATTTTTCTACGCAACCGTTGATAACGATCTGATTCTCGAACACTTTTTTGAAGTGAACGCGCACGAATAGCCAAGTCTAGCTCCATCTCCTCAGGTTCCATTTCTTCATCAGGATCTTCAAAGGTCCAAGGATCTTTTCCTTTCCAATGTCGCTTAAAAGTTCTTTGTAGTTTTTCCATGTGTTTATACATGGCCGCTTCTGCATGTGCTTGAATCTTTGGATCGATCGTCGTATAAATTTTAAGTCCATCTCGATAAATATCGTATGGTTCTCCACTGGTTTTTAAATTTTCTGGCCGATTAAGAATTCTATTTAATTCTTTTCGTAGTTCCATTCTGAAATAAGGTGCCGGACCGTCCGCATGTGTCTTCCGACGAAAATTAGACATATCTAATGGTAATACCCGTAAAGCATCATAACCTTCTTGATTAAGATGTCCAGCTTTTTGCATTTGTTTTAAGACAACTTCTCTACGTTTGGTTGTAATTTCTGGACGTCGGATTGGGTTGTAAAGTGAAGGGTTTTTTAACATACCTACCAAAGTTGCCGCTTCTTCTATTCTTAAAGAATCTTGACTTGTTCCAAAATAAATTTCAGAAGCTGCTTTGATTCCATAAGCACCATTGGTAAAGCTAAACTTATTGAGATACATTGCCATGATCTCTTCTTTAGTATAACTACGTTCGAGTTTAACAGCAGTGATCCATTCTTTGAATTTACGGGTTCCTAAGGCGAATATTTTTTCAATAAAATTCATTCCTTTAAAATTCCGATCGGAATAAAGGAGTTTGGCCAATTGTTGCGTAATGGTACTACCACCACCTGCGCTTCTCTGTCCCATCAATCCTGTACGTACGATTACCCGCGAAAGAGCTTCAAAGTCAATTCCTGAGTGCTTATGATATCGTTCATCTTCTGTAGCAATGAGGGCTTTTACCAAATAAGGAGACAATTGATCATAACTAACAGGAACACGATTTTCTACATAATATCGCCCCAACACACCTCCATCTGCTGCGTATACTTCTGAGGCAAAATTACTATTTGGATTTTCCAGCTCTTCAAAGGTAGGTAAGTCCTGAGTGGACAGGATAACAAATAACAGGATAACTCCTAGTATTCCTAGAATGGTCATTGCCCACATCAACTTCACGATTTTCCGATATTTCGGATACCGTTGTTGACGGATCGATTTTCCGCTATCAGCGTTGTTATTTGGTTGATCCATATTGATTCAAATTTGTGTTTTCTCCAATTGTATGACAAGAGGAGACTCTAATTGCACCTCTTATTTTCACAAATATACGCTTCGTAAAGCCGATTATGATAAAATAAGGGTAAAGATGTGCTTCAAAAACACTCAAATTGACTGAGAATTGGAAAAATTTCTTATCTCAGGGCTATTTAAGGTTAAAGTTTTTCAAAATCATGTTGGTTTCGGTAATAATCTAAGCTTGCTTTAATCTCTTTTTCACTAGCAAACTGATTGAATAACGCTTCTCCTGGGGATTTTAGCATAGTAAAGTTAATTTCAGCCGTTTCATTTTTCTTATCTTGCTGCATCAGCGCAATCAATTTTGGGTAGATATCTGGCTCAAAATCAAATTTTCCGTAGTGTTTAAATAAAAACTGGGTAATCTGATCCAAATCTTTCTGTAATAATCCTTTTTTTAGGCTTAAATAACTTTCACAAATCATCCCTGCTGCAATCGCTTCACCATGTAAAAGTGGTTGATCTGTTTTTAGTGCATAACTCTCTAAAGCATGGCCAATGGTATGACCAAAGTTGAGCACTTTACGTAATCCAGACTCGAAAGGGTCCGCTTCTACGATGTTTTTTTTGATTAAAACAGATTTTTCTAAAAAACTAATGGCATGAGAAACATTCAGATTCTCAATACGCTGAAGTTCAATCCATTGTTTTTTACTAGCGATTAGGCTATGTTTGATCACTTCTGCAAATCCACTACGAAGCTCTCGTGCCGGAAGTGTTTCTAAAAATGGAGGCCAGATGATAACGGCTAGTGGATTTTTAAATAATCCAATACTATTTTTAATTTCAGCAAAGTCAATTCCTAACTTTCCACCTACTGATGCATCAACCTGAGATAACAAGGTCGTTGGCATTTGTATAAAATCCATTCCTCTTTTAAAGGTACTGGCACAAAATCCACCCATATCTCCGATCACACCGCCTCCTAGGTTAATCGTCAAATCTTTTCTTCCTCCTTCTTGCTCCATCATCTCTGTCCAAATTTTTGTACAAGTAGCTATATTTTTATTGAGCTCACCGGATTTTATCTCTATCACCTTAGTAGAAATTGAGCCGATCTCTTTTTCTAAAAAAGGAAGACAATCTACTTGAGTATGCTCGTCTACAATAATAAAAATCTTATTGTATTTCCCTTCACGCAGATATTCACGAAGACGTGCTCCGAAAGCTCCAAAATGAATCTGGTAATCATCCAATTTGATGGTACTCATAAATACAAATTTAAATTTATTTCACCTATCCGTTCACGATTCTTTGATGATCGCAGATCAAAAGATAGTATTCGCACGAATTAAGTAATTATTCGCAGAAAAAATATGATAGAATGGTTTTAAGGTCTAACGATATCATACATAACAAGTGTATGAGCCAGCGGCTTTTCGGCAAATCG
>JALZUU010000288.1 GCA_023300665.1 Saprospiraceae bacterium
CGGCATACTATTTCCTGGATGACCTTCTGATTGTTCTGCGATAATTCGATAGGTGGATCCACCATTTGAAAAACCATTCGGAATCATTTGAGATTCTCCTGAATTTAATTGGAAATTATCTTGATGCACCATTATTTCATCTTCGATAATAATATAGCTTAAAGGACTAGCCATGTTTCCATCTCCGATATTTCTAATGATAAAATGAACAGAATCACCATCACATTCTGCTTCTACCGCAATACTACTTCCATCCCAATTGGCAGCATCGGGAAGACAAATGGAGTCTGGAAAAATATGGGCTTGTGCACAATGAGTTTGTCCCAACACTGTACTATCACAGTTTACAAGTGTCGTAATATTAAAATTCCCACAATCGGTAGGATCAAGTGTCCCAACGTCAAAAGTATAGGTATTTCCTATTTGCGAAGTCCATGGTAAAGTTGAAGATTGTACTTCCAAGAATTGATCAAAATTTACTTCAATATAAGCATCCTCTGCGGTGGTTGTTCCATCATTACAATAATGAACCGTGTAATTATTTTCGAAGCAGCGTCGTAAAAAGGGAGTAGAGATATCTACCGTTAACCACGGGCATTCGATAATTGGTTGAACGGCTAGATTAATTATGGTATCTGTAAAGAATTCAGTGATATTAACCGTTTGTGGATCGCAGGTGTCCCAGTAGAGATTTGGTAGAATCACATTTACTTCGTAAGTGCCAGTATCAACATTAATATTGTAATTTCCCATTTCATCAGTTGTGCCATAAAAGGTTTGATTACCGCTGATCTGGACTAACCTGTTGAATAAAGTATTTTCTGTTCCGTCGTCAAAATTGCAATCTAGATTTTCATCTTTAAAGACATTACCCATGATAAAACTAGTGTAAAGAGTCCCTTCTTGGTCGGTTTTCATTATGAAGGGATCTATAGGTGCATTAAGATTTGGGAAATCATAAACATTCCGACCAGAAAATATTATGTTGCCAAATGAATCTTTATGTAAAGAAGTAGTATATAATCCATCTGGCCCAACATTTTTATTCCATTCTTCTTCACCAAGACTATTTATCTTGGTTAGCCCTATTCTATGGAATATAGGAGCAATAAAATTACTTGTAGTTCCTAAGATAAACCCACTATCTTCAGTTTCGATAATATCTATTGTACTTACACTTTCTATGTTGGGATCGTTAAATTCGATAGTGGTATTCCATATTTCTTCGCCATTTGAATCTCTTTTGGATACCTTGTAAATATCTCCTGGTGTTGAAATAGTTATAAAATTATTTTCTGAAATGGAAGTTGTTTTAAATATTAATTCAGGTAAGGTACGTATCCATATTTCTTCACCAGATAAGTCCAATTTAGCGAACTTACTTCTGCTAGAGACCAAATATCCATCTTCCAAAATTTGAATTTCGGCTAAAAATGAGTTTACACCTGTAAGGTTTTCGGTTAACGTATAATTCCATTCTTGATCTCCTAAAGAAGAAAATTTCATAAACCAAGTATTATCATTTTCTTGTGTACTGATTAAGATATACCCTTCATCTTCTGTTTGGATAATGTTCTGAGTATTGGAGGTGCTTCCTGGATAGCTAAATTGAGTATTCCATTCTTCTACCCCGTTGATGTCTGTTTTTATTATATAAACTTGACCACTTTGGCCTTGAACAGGTGCAAATATTCCCATTATTAAAACCCCTCCATCTTCTGTTAATAATAAATTCTTACTCCTTAGATGGACTGACGGAATACCGTAATTTTTTGACCATTGTTTATTTCCATCAATGTCTGTTTTTAATAAGAATATTTCACTGAAATTTGTTTCTATATTTTGAGATGGTCCTAGTGCAAGATATCCATTATCTTCGGTTTCTATTACTTTTGAAAAATAGTGTGCATTTTCCTCATCATAATTTTTTAACCACCCCTGCGCGTTTAAAGAGTTACATGAACTAAATAGTAAAAACAAAACAACTATCAAGAAACTTTTCATATTCATAGTTTTAAATCATCATTCAATACCTGTCCAAACAGGCCATATTACAAAGATGGAGACTTTTCTTAGTTCCTACAAAAACATTTACAGGCTTTTGTAGTGATTTTTATTTTATAATTAAACTTATTTTACTGATTATCAATGATTTAAATTAAAAATTTATTATAATTGTAGAATATAAAACGAAAGCCTAATGCAGAAAAGCCACCTATTTAGCCTATTTCTTACATTATCGAACGCCGAAATTCGTAAAATACAAGCATGGTTAGCTACGCCAATCCATAATAAGCGGAAAGAACTAGTACTACTATTTGATTGGATGTGTTTAGAAAAAGAGAAGGGTGGGGAGGAGCGATTGACCAAACAGGCGGCTTTTACTAAGCTTTTTCCTACCAAAAAATACAAAGATGCCAGCATCCGAATCTTAATGTCTTATCTCTTAAAAGCCATTCAAGACTTTTTAGTTTACCAAAAGATCACGCAACAGGAATTAGATAACCAAATTCATTTAGCAGGTATTTATCAAGAACGGAAACTAGATAAACGCTTCCAACAACTCATCAAAAATATCAAGGAAAAACAAAATAACCAGCCTTTTCGAGATGCAGATTTTTATCAACGAGAATATTTAATCTATAAAGAAGAAAACACCTTTCTCGCCAAGCAGAGTAGGTCGCGTCCAATGAGTTTACAAAAGATAGATGATGCCCTTGAAACCAATTTTGTTATTCAAAAATTAGCACAAAGCTGCTTAACCGTTTCTCATCAAAACGTTTATAAGTCTGATTATAAAAATGGATTGTTACCAGAAGTCTTAGCATATATCGAACAAAATGATTTATTACGCATCCCGGCCATCAATCTATATTATCAAGGTTATAAATTTTTAACAGCAGAAGAAAATGCAAATTATTTTGCCACCTTTAGAAAGTTGATCGTAAAACATCAAGATATATTTCCACCTGCTGAAATTCGGGTACTCTACATCATGGCCATCAATCATTGTATCCAAAAAATAAATCAAGAAAGTGGATCTATTTATCTACAAGAAGCTTTTAGTTTATATCGTTTAGGGATCGAAAAAAACTTTCTAATCACCAACGGAATAATCAGTAGATTCTCCTACCGAAATATCGTCTCCTCTGGTTTAAAACTCAAAGAGTATGATTGGGTCATTGATTTTATTCATGAATATAAAAAACACCTAGATCGCGTTTTTAGAGAAAGTACTTTTTACTATTGTCTATCCAGATATTATTATGAAATAGGCAATTACCAAGAAGCCATGAAAATCCTCCAACAAGACAAATACAGCGACCTAATTAGTAACCTAGCTGCCAAAACCCTACTCATCAAAATCTATTATGAACATCAAGAAAATGACGTACTCGATTACTTCCTAATCAGCTTCGAAGCTTTTATCAAACGAAAAAAAGAAATCGGCTACCACAAAGCCAACTACCTAAACATCATCCGCCTCATGAAAAAAATGCTAGCCCTTCCACTCTACAACAAAGCCGCCAAACTAAAATTAAAAAACGAAGTCACAGCAACACAACCCCTGACAGAAAGAGCCTGGTTTTTAGAACAGCTAGAGTAGGGTTTGCTGGTTTAATCATCAAACGAATATTGATAAATAGAATTTTCCATGGTATTTGGGAGTTCTGCGGGCAGGGTTCTCCTTTAGGAGTTAGAGGCGAGTGATGGCTCCTAATTATAAAAATAGTCTTGGTTGTTATAAAAAATGAACATTAAAAAAGCATTAAATGTAATTGGATGAAATTTTGAGATAATGTTTATTAAAAAATATTAAGTTCAAAGAGTCTACTTCCCCTTCCTATTCATCTCCCGCACCGCCTCCTCAATCCCTTTCGGACTCAACGGAAACATCTCAATCACCTCTTTAATCACATTGATGGTAAACGTATGCGGCCAATACCGTTTAGGCTCTGGATTCAACCAAGCAATTTTAGGAAAATGATCCTTCATAGATCGATAAGTATTCAAGCTCGTCCGGTTAAGTTCGTAAGCAGCCATTGAAGCATCGCCGATAAAAAAGACGCGATAATTTGGATCTTTGGTCAAAATCCGATCGATGGGAACCACCTTGCGCCGATTGGCATCACTAAAAACAATATCGTAAATCGTATTATGAAAATAGTAGGTTTCCAAATCATGCGCAAACCGTACTTTCATTTTTTTAAATAAAGTCTGAACCGTTTTTATATAAGGATCCATCGAATAACCGCCGTTGTCAATAAACAATAAAACCTGTAATTTCTCGTCAGTAATATTTTTTAATTCTGGAATAAAAAGTCCACCTCGTTTGATCCCTTGATTGATGGTGGTAGGAATATCTAATTCGTCTTGAGCCGTTTCTTCCACGATTCCTTTTAGGGAGGCGAGCGCAGCATCTACATTATTATCATTTAAAATAGCATCTCGATCTACTGGAAAAAACTTTCGATCATTCATCACCTTTCGCGCCATTTTTCCACCACCTGTACCTCCGACTCGAATCCCGTCTTTGGCTGCGCCACCATGTCCATACGGAGAAATTCCTCCAGTTCCAATCCAATGACTCCCACCAGAATGTTTAGAGCGTTGTTCCTTCATCACCTGCTCCATACGTTCCAATAATTCCTCTAACGTCAAGTCTGAATAATCCGCCATCTTATCGAGTTGACGTTGCACCGCATCTCCTGATCCATCGTCTCCATCCTCATCCTCCAAGTCTCCTCGATCCTTATCCCAAATCTCTCTACCAGAAATTACTTCTTTAATATCATAACTTGTCAGATGCACCTCATCCAAAAATTGATTGATCAAATCCTCCGTTTCCAAATCATCCCCAAACCGATCTAAATTATCTTCCCGCCATTGACGAAAAGTCTCCGATCTCAAAATCGCATTACTCAGCGTATCCCCATTCTGAATATCAATATTTAAAAAATAATCATAATAAGCACGCGTAAACGGCCCCATCATTTTTGGACCTTTAACCACAATTCCTCGCAAAACAATATAAATATCTCCCAACGTTTTTACCAATCCCTTCTCCATCGATCGCTGCAATAACAACAACGCCCGCACATCCACAGGGAGGCCGAAATTTCGAAAACGTTCTGGTAAGGTTGGGAACATTTTTTGTTGATTTGTT
>JALZUU010000289.1 GCA_023300665.1 Saprospiraceae bacterium
GCTGCTTTCTCTAAATCATCCTTTGACATATCCGCAGGAAAATCTGCCGTCATTCGTTTTTTACCGTTGATACTGATTGGATAAGTGATCGAATCTTCTTTTAAGAATTTTTCATCATGAACTGGAAATTCTACCATCGTTACACTACCCTCGTGTCCTAATCGCTGCCAAAGTTCTTCCGAAACGTGCGGTGCAAACGGAGATAATAACTTTACCAATGGTTCTAAAACAGTTCGCTTGTTTGCGCCCATTTTCTTTAGGTCGTTGGTCGCAACCATAAAAGCACTGATACAAGTATTAAAAGAAAAACGGTCAATATCTGCGTTCACTTTTTTAATAACCGTATGTAAAACTTTCATTTCTTCTGGCGTAGCAGGATCGTCGCTGACTGCAAATTTTTCGTTTTTATCAAAGAATAAACCCCACATTCTACGGAGAAATTTACTAACTCCATCAATTCCTTTTGTATCCCAAGGCTTAGAATGTTCTAGCGGTCCGAGGAACATCTCATACATTCGGAAACAATCCGCTCCATACTTGTCTACCACATCATCCGGATTCACCACATTAAAGTATCGCTTAGACATTTTTCCAACTTCTGAATGCGTCTGAAATTTAAAAGTAACTGGCATCGCCCCTACTTTAAACTCCCCATCCGCCGTCACAAAAACCGCATCTGCATAATCGCTCCGCCATTCTATAAACTGCTTAATTCCTTCTGGCGACAAATAAGAATCTGTGCTTCCATAATCCGACACAAAATCAATAAACACCGGAATCCGCGCATACTTACTAGCATCTTCTACTTGATCCGCAGAAACAAATCGCTTCTCTGCATCTCCTGATTTTGATAAATATAAAAACTCAATCACCCCTTGGATCATTCCTTGGTTAATCAATTTTTTAAACGGCTCTGCTGTTGGTACGTATCCTAAATCGTATAGGAATTTATGCCAAAATCGCGAATACATTAAGTGACCCGTTCCATGCTCAGGACCACCGATATAAAGATCCACTTGCTGCCAATAATCCACGGCGGTTTTACTGACAAAAGCTTCGTGATTTTTCGCATCCATATATCGTAGGTAGTACCACGAACTACCCGCATAACCCGGCATCGTATCTGTCTCCCTCGTCATTCCATTTTGGTTGACCCAATCCGTTTTTCGTGCTAATGGAGAACGACCATCTGCCGTTGGCTGAAAATTATCCAATGGCGGAAGCTCAACGGGTAACGAACTTAAATCTACTTTATGAGGAACTCCATCTGCATCGTATAAAATCGGAATGGGCTCTCCCCAATATCGCTGTCGACTAAAAGTCGCATCACGTAAACGGAAATTCACTTGTCGTTGTCCAATCTTACGTCCTTCAATTTTTTCCAACATCAACTTGATCGCATCTGGCACTTCCATTCCGTCTAAAAAATCAGAGTTGATCATGATACCCAACTTATCGTGGCGATCTGCCCCTGGATATTTTGATTTATCAATTACATCGATAATGGGTAATTCAAATTTAGTTGCAAAAGCAAAATCTCGGTCATCATCACTTGGTACGGCCATAATCGCACCCGTTCCATAATCCATCAAAACATACTCTCCAATATAAATTGGAACTTTCTTGTTGGTAAAAGGATTCATGGCATAAGCTCCTAAAAAGCAACCCGTCACTTCTTTGACTTCCGTCATCCGTTCTCGCTCTGATCGACTATTGGTGTATTCCAAATATTCGGTGACAGCCGCACGATGTTCATCGGTGGTTATCTTGTCAACTAGCGGATGCTCAGGAGCCAAGACCATATAAGTAGCACCAAAAATGGTATCTGGTCGGGTCGTATAAATTTCTAATTGTTCGTCATGTCCTTCTAGATCGAAAAACATTTGCGCACCTTCTGAGCGACCAATCCAATTCGTCTGAATCGTCTTCATGGCATCCGGCCAGTCAACCGTTTGTAGATCGTCTAATAGACGTTGCGCATAAGCGGTAATTCTTAACGACCATTGTAGCATCGGACGCTTTTCAACGGGATGACCACCTCGTTCAGAAACGCCATCTTTTACTTCGTCATTGGCTAGGACGGTTCCTAAAACTTCACACCAATTTACAAACGCGACTTTCCGAAAAGCCATTCTAAAATTGGTCAAAATATCACTTTGCGCTATGGCACTCATCGCCTTCCATTCAGCGGCCGTAAAAGTCTTGTCATTTTGATTGGCCGCTTTTACGCCTTCTGAACCAGCCGTTTCAAAATGACTGATTAGCTCAGAAATTGGCTTGGCCTTATCGGCTCCGGTATCATAATAGGAGTCAAATAATAATTGGAAAATCCACTGCGTCCATTTATAAAAATCTGGATCGCTTGTTCGATACTCTCGGCTCCAATCAAAACTAAATCCAAGATTGTCCATCTGACTCCGATACTTATTAATATTGGTATCAGTCGAATCTGCTGGATGGATTCCAGTATCAATCGCATATTGCTCCGCTGGTAAACCAAAGGCATCGTAGCCCATCGGGTGCAAAACATTAAAGCCTTTCATTCGCTTAAATCGCGAGTAAATATCTGAGGCAATATAACCAAGTGGATGCCCAACGTGCAAACCAGCTCCCGAAGGATATGGAAACATGTCTAAGACATAATATTTCGGTTTATCCGACTCATTGGAGACTCGGTAAATCTCATTTTTTACCCAGTAATCACGCCATTTGCGCTCAATCGATTGTGGATTATATTCCATCCTTTTATATTTTTTTTAATTTCTGCGAAAATAGGTTTTTTTATGACAAAAAGAAGGTTCTGATAGGTAGAATCACGGGATTATCCAACCTAAAGTTTTCCAATAGTTAGAAAGTATATTTTATAACTTTC
>JALZUU010000290.1 GCA_023300665.1 Saprospiraceae bacterium
TTGTTGAATTGTTGAATTGTTGAATTGTTGAATTGTTGAATTGTTGAATTGTTGAATTTATGTTGTTTAAGATTTTTAGAAATAGGTTTAAATTTTTATCGCAAAATTTTTACTAAATCATCATCGTCTCGCCACCCTCTTCCTAAGGCTTGTAGAATAGTTGGGTCTGGATCATTCACTTTTTTTAGTGCGACAATTACTTCGGGTAACCGATAATATTGTAAGATTAGGATACTATTTCTTTTTACCCTGGTAGTTTTGTGGGTAAGATTTTTCAAACAAAAAGGAACGACGGATAACTCGGAAAACCCTTTTCGTTGTAATGCTAAAATGGCAGGTAGTAAATGATTTAAAAGTTGGTTTCTATTCTGAATTTTTAAGAGGTTTACCATCCAGGAAGGTTGTCCCAATCGAGGCACCAAAACTCGGATGGTTTCTACTGCTTCTACTCTAACTGCCTCTGTGGTATCTCCAGTTAATTGAAAAATTCTTTTTAAAGTATCTGGATTAAAATGCTGGATTCGTTTTGGAAATTGAACGAATAGACCGCTGATTTGATCCAATCCTAATCGACGTACCAACGGTTCTGGATGGTGTAAGCATTCAATAACCATTCTGAAAGTATTGGGTTCCCAAGTTCGATCCAAGAGACTAGAAAGGTTTGTTTGTGGTCGAATATTTTTATGGTGTTTGACTGCATAAACGGAACGGGTCAGAAACATTTTAGAAGAAAGCAATAACCCTGTATCTTGTAAATATTGAAATCTACTGAGCAAAGAATTTATTCGATTACTATATTGATCATCAAAAAAAGCGGTTGTTAATTTTTCTACGATAATATTTTCGGCAATGCCTTGTTTGTTCAATACTTCATGTGCCGCTTTCGCCGCAAAATAATTTCTTCCAATCAAGGCTTTCCACGCTATGGCACGTACTTCTGGTGTATCATATTTACTTAGAGCAGAAATGAGAATTTCTGCTTCCCCTTCTCCCATTTCTTGTTGGGTTTGGTAATGATCCAAAAATGTTTGATAGACAGTAGCATTTTGATAAACTGCCAACCCTTTTAAAATGAGTCCTCGAAAAAAAGTAGCACCTTCTTTAGGCAATTCTCTTAATAAACAATTCTGTGTTATTTCAGAAGGATAAAGATGAGCATGTTGATAAAAATGTCGCAGGACAGATCGATCTTTTATCGTTGGCCAAAGATCACCTATAATCGCAGCTGGTAATTTCCAAGAGTAAGCTCGAAGAAAACGAAAACTAGTTTCTAATATTACCGGATCATTGCTCATCAAACCAGCCAATCCTCTCCAAAAATCTCCTGTTCCTTTTTTTGAAATATCTTCCTTAATTTTTAAATAAAAATCACTAAGCCATGGATCACTAATCAGTGGTAAAAAATCATCTGGCAAATCTGCGCCAAGCTCCGACTCTCGTTTTGAAATAGAGGTATTAATTTGATCAAACTCATCCGTTTTCCAAAAACCTAAAATAGCCAAGGGTATTTTATATCGCAATAATTTCTTTTGATATTCCAGCGCTAATAAATATTTTTCCGTATCCTTACCCTTCGTTAATTGCTGTGCATTGAGTGGTAATTTTAAAAAAGGTAATTCGATTTTAAGAATCTCTCCAAAAATAGAATAGGTAACTCGATACTGATATTTTTCAGCATTCGCAGTGATAGAGACTCGATCAGTAAGAATATAATTTTCGGGTAGCATTTTTTGATTACTTCTACTGTAAAAGTATTAAATACCTACAAAAGTTGTTCAAAATAACCTAAAAATCTATATCAATGGTTTTAGAATTTTTCATGTTTTAGAATTTTATAAAAATTGACTAAAAATTTGCTTCGTATTCTTTGTTTCCTTTTTCTGGTTAGTTGGCTTTCCCCAGCCTCACTGATGGCAAATTCGACCATGGAATTTGAAGAACAAATTTTTGGTAAAAAACGACGAGAAGCGGAGAAAAAAGCAAGAAAGGCTGCCGCTGCTAGGAAGAAAGCGATTAAAGAACTAAAAGAGACCCAAAAAAATTTAGAAAACATTCATCAACAAAATAAGCTACTAGATCAACGGAATGATTCGCTTAGGTTGATTAAATCTATGCTAAATAACTCTTTGTACGACCGAGAAAAAGAGCTCGAAACAATGTACCAATCTCGCTTAGAAACCGAAAGTCAGTTGATTGAAAGCAAACGAATTATGGACTCTCTTGAGATGCGTTCGATTGTCGATTCATTGGAGATCATCCAACAAAAAATGATACTCGACCAACAGTCCGTAGAGATCCGTGATCAAGCTTTGCTTCGAAATCTTTTTATTGCCCTAGCCGTCATTTTAGGACTTATTGCTTTTAGTTTGTACTATCGTTGGAAAACAACTCATAAATTTAACAATTTACTGCAAGAGAAAAACAATATTATTCTAACTGAGCAGAAAAAATCAGAGGCTTTATTACTCAATATTCTACCCCACTCGATTGCTGAAGAACTTAAAAAAAATGGGGCAGCGGAAGCTAAACGACATCATTCCGTCACTGTTTTATTTTCTGACTTTGTCAATTTCAGTCAGATTACGGCTATGAAAGACCCCAAGACATTGGTCGCGGATCTAGATTATTGTTTCAAAGCTTTTGATGCTATTATTGTAAAAAATAATCTAGAAAAAATTAAAACCATCGGTGACGCTTATATGTGTGCAGGCGGATTGCCTGCTTCCAACAATACGCATGCTCATCAAATTATGCAGGCTGCCATCGAAATGCAGGCTTTTCTAAAAGAGTGGGCTGCGACTAACCAAGATAAGAATGCACCAGTTTTTACTGCTCGGATTGGTATTCATACGGGACCTCTGATCGCAGGTGTCGTGGGTGACAAAAAATTTGCTTATGATATTTGGGGCGATACGGTCAATATCGCTAGTAGAATGGAATCTGCCGCCGAAGCTGGTAGAATCAATGTTTCTAAAACGACTTATGAATTATTGAAAGATGATTTTGAATTTACCGCTCGGGGAAGTATTGAAGCGAAAAATATTGGAGCGATGAATATGTATTTTTTGAAAAAAATTAGATAAACAATTAGAAATCTTAAACGCTAAAAACGAAAAACGTTTACTAAACTTTAAAAGTTTAGTAAACGTTTTCCGTAGGTACTTTTACCATCAAACACCTTTAAACATTTTTTCAATTTTATTAATCTTATCTATTTTAAAATCTATCTTTTTTTCGGTAATTGGATGAACAAAATTTATCTCTGTAGCCCATAACCAGAGTCCACGAACTTTAGATCTTTCTGCTTTTCCATAAATCAAATCCCCTAAAATATCATTTCCTAATTTTGATAAATGTTTACGTAATTGATGCGTTCTTCCAGTCTTTAGGGTCAAACTTACTTCGCTTATTCTTCCTAATTTGCGGTGATTTAAGGTTCGTAAAACTGTATAAATCGTCTTCGCAGTACGTCCTTCTATCGGTGTCGTAATTGTTCCTGTCTTGGATGGTAAATTTCCCCAAACCAACGCGATATATTTTTTATTGACGGTTCCCGCTTCCCAAGCTTGACCTAAACGAACCATCGCAGGATAAGTTTTTGCCACCACCAAAAGACCACTTGTTCCAGCATCCAAGCGGTGAACAGGACGAGGCCAAGGCATGGCTTCCATAAGAGGACTTTCTTTTAAATTAAAGGGTAAAGCGTTTTCTAGCGTTCTATAACGATTGCCAGACACGGGAAGACTGGCGGGTTTATGTAAAATCGCCAGATAATCATCCTGATAAAATACGGGAACTGCTAATGGTAAAGTTTTCGGCACTTTTCGAGTGTCCGCTAAAACCGTAATTTCTTGTCCAGGTTGTATCCAGTCTCCTGTTTTTCCAACCGCTCCATCCAGTAAAATTTGTCCGCGTTTGATGGCTTTTTTTAGGCCCTTACGGGAAATAAAAATAGCAAATAGGCCAACTGCATACTCACTAAGTCTTGCAGTTGGTGTTTTTGGAGGGACGATATGTTGAGCAATTATCTTTTTGATAAAAACTGATTATTTGAAAATAGTAGCCAAATCAATATTCCATATTAGATATTCTTTATTGGAATTTTTCCTTCTAGAATCACAACCCAACTGGAATCGCATCAATCAACCGTTTTGTGTATGCTGCTTTAGGATTAGAATAAATCTTATCGGCATCATCTAATTCTTCAATTCTACCAGCATTCATCACCATCATTCGGTCGCTCATAAATTTAACCACAGAAAGATCATGACTAATAAATATGTATGTAAGTGATCTTTGTTTTTGTAATTTTAAAAGAAGATTTAATACTTGTGCTTGCACAGAAACGTCTAAGGCAGAAACAGACTCATCACAAATCAAAAATTTCGGATTCAAGGCCAATGCACGAGCAATACCTACCCGCTGTCGTTGTCCACCCGAAAACTCATGAGGATACCGATCAAAATGTTCCGCCTTTAAACTTACCGTTTCCATCAAATCAATCACATAGTCTTTTTGAGCTTGCTTCCCACTCACAATTCTGTGAACGCTGACCGGCTCTAAAATTGCCGCCCCAATGGTCATCCGTGGATTTAAAGAACCATAAGGATCTTGGAAAACAATCTGAATTTCTTGACGCATCGCTTGTAGTTCCGCGGCATTCATTTTCAGTAAATCTTTCCCATTATATAAAATTTCTCCACTTTGTGGTTTATTCAATCCAATAATACTTCTCCCTAAAGTGGTTTTTCCACAACCGCTCTCCCCTACTAATCCAAGTGTTTCTCCTGGATAAACCGAAAAGCTGACATCGTTGACCGCTTTGACCCAATCGGTTGTTTTTCCAAAGAAATTCTTTTTGGTCGAAAACCAAGTATTGAGATTTTTTACTTCTAGCAAGGGTGTTTGCTTATAAAGATTTTCTAACCTTGTCGCACGTTTTGTTGGATCAGCTTTTACCGCACTTAATTTTTCAGCTACTGAAGTCGATACTTCTGTAATAATTGAATTACCCGTACCATCTTTTTCTACCTTCATAAAATCACCAATTACCGGAAGTCGTTCCACTCGATAAGCCAACGGTGGTCGACAGGCCAATAGACCTTTAGTATAGGGATGTTGTGGGTTATTAAAAATATCAGCTACCTTTCCTTGCTCGACAATCTTACCTTTATACATCACCAAAACTCGATCAGCAATCTCTGCGATGACGGCCAAATCGTGAGAAATAAAAACTACCGAAGCATCTAAGTCTTTTTTTAGGTCTGCCATCAATTTTAGAATCGCTTTTTGCACCGTAACATCCAACGCTGTAGTAGGCTCATCAGCGATCAACAATCTAGGATTACAAGACATGGCCATCGCAATCATTACCCGTTGTTTTTGACCACCCGATATCTCATGTGGATAAGAACTATAGATTCTTTCAGGATCAGGTAACTGTACCCGTTCAAATAACTCGAGTACTCTAGCCTTGGCCGCTTGTTTGTCTAATTTAAGGTGAAGTTGGATGGCTTCGAGGACTTGATTCCCGCAAGTAAAAACCGGATTTAAGGAAGTCATCGGCTCTTGAAAAATCATCGCCATTTCATTTCCTCGATATTGATTCATCTCTTTTTCGGATAAAGAAAGGAGGTTTATGGGACGATTATCTTCTCCATAATATTCGATACTTCCATCGGCAATTCGGCCAGGTGGCTGCTGAATTAAACCCATCACAGAAAGGGAAGTAACGGACTTTCCAGAGCCCGATTCTCCAACAATTCCAATGGTTTCTCCTCTAAAAACACTAAAGTCAATTTTATTGACCGCGCAAACGGTTCCAGTATCAGTTGCGAATTCTACCACTAAGTTTTTGACTTCCAGTAACTTATCAGACATAGTATTTTATCGTATATTTAAATAATAGTTGGAATAGTTTATGCAGTTTATTTATAATATAAAAACACCTAAAAAATGAGGCTACCAGAAAAATCTGGTTTTGAAAAAAGTCTCACTTTAAAATATCGGTTTATAAAACCGACGCACTGCTAGAGAACAACCGTTATCATAAAAGCAAAATCTGAGGTCTAAAAGGCATTAGAATTTTGTAATTAATTAACGGTCTCGGTAAAAATAACTTTTTCCGGGAGAAACAAAGAACAACTACTATGTTACGAGGACTTTTACCAGCTAAACTGGTATATCCTGACGATTCTGTCAGCGATTCTTTCGTTTCATTTCTTGATACTAGTAATCATCAATTACTAAGAAAATTATTTTCTTCCGCCGTCGAAGGAAATAGACACCCTTCTATGCCCGATGCACAGGGTATGATCCCAATAATATCTAACGATAAAGATACGATTCTATCTGCTAATGGTGCGGATAAGAATATAAGAATGATGTATGTGTGTGGTATGGTGGCGGCTGGCTTTTCAACTAAAGATTCGTCTTTGGTAGATAGTCAGCCGCGCTTTTTAAAACCTACGACCTCCTACGAAGAGTACATAACCATTACTTACGTTTTAGACCCCAAAAGTTTAGAACAAAAACCATGACTGCCTGCGGGAAAGCTGAAACGATATTTTGTGGTGGAATATCCTTCAATGGAACCGCGGGCTTTTTTTACCAAATGAATGACGACAAAATATAGGCGTTAAATTCTTTCAATCGATCATATATTGATTGAAGCTGTTTAAAAATGAAGCACAAATTCAAATAATTAAAGAGATCTTTTTAGGAAGATTTTTTTTCAAGAATAATATATGTGTGTGGTAACGTCGCGGCTGGCATCTCTACGAAAGTTGTTCACAAGAATAGAGCGTCAGCCGCACTTTTAAAAAATTAACCCCATAGAACACGCAATGACCGTCCGTGGGAAAAACGAGTATAGGTATTTTGTGGTGGAATATCTTCGTTGGACCTACGGGCTTTTTAAAAAAATTACTGGACGCTTTTGGGCTTCAGATCAAGAATATGTATGTGTGTGGTATTGGCGCAGCTGACTTTCCTTTGAGAGGTCGGCTGCACTTTTTTACTAAACCAATGATTCTTAAGTACGTGGATAAATTAAAATAAAAAAAGGCTAAAAATAGGGTTTATTCTATTTTAGCCTTTTAAATGAAACTAGAATTAAATTTTCTTTTTTATAGGAATTTTAATTTTCTGGAAAACCTGCATCACGCCAACAAGTCAAAATCTCTAGCTGCGCTGCAGTAAGTTCTGTTGGAAAACCTGCAGGAACAGATGCCGCTGGTGGCATATTTCGAGCAACTAAGGCCCTGTTATTAAATGCACCATTGTTTAAAACTGATTCTAAGCTAGCAAAGTTTGTAAAATCATTTGATCCTACAGGAATACCTGGACCTGCATTCGATCCACCAGCATGACAGCCGGCATAAGCACAAGTAGCATTAATGATTGCGTTAACATCCCCATTGTAAGTTGCCGCAAAAGTATCACATGTATCAACAACATCATCATCGTCATCTCCACATGATGAATAAATGAGTAAACTGGCTAATAATAAGGTAAGTAGAGATATTTTTTTTAACATAATAAGGGCTTTGAAATATTTTTAATAGAATTTTGTTATTTTTTTATATAATTGACCACGAAGCTGCTCAATTTACCCTAAAAATATAAATATTCTGCAAATATCTATTGAACCATCCGCTTTTCATAGGTCTATTTTTCCCTAAAGCAGGTAAATAGTTCCCTTTATTGGACTTTTGGCTTGAGTAACTTTGAAGCTGTTTAA
>JALZUU010000291.1 GCA_023300665.1 Saprospiraceae bacterium
CGATAGAGTGAAGCAAATAGCCAAAAGCTAAATGCCAAAAGCCTTTTATAAGCTAGCTTTGGTTTTAAATTAAATTTCAACTCCTGATTCACATGATTAATTAATAATGACTCTTCTGACTTGTTTTTTAATGATCGCGGGAAATTTGATTTTGTACTTGATTTTGATTTTGATTTTAAAACCAGTCTTTCCCAAACAAAAAAAACCAGCTCTTTCGAACTGGTTTTCTTTTTTATTTTAAAACGAATAAGGTATAGCTTATACTTCTGTACCATATTGTTTTACGTAGTATTTTTGGTAAGAACCACTAGTTACATTATCTAGCCATTCGCTATTTTTCAGATACCATTGAGCAGTTTTACGTAAACCTTCTGTGGACTTAATAGTTGGTTCCCAACCTAATTCGTTCATCAACTTAGACGCATCAATTGCGTAGCGACGATCGTGTCCTGGACGGTCTTTTACGTAAGTAATTAATCCGGCGCTTGATCCTTCATCGCGATCTAATAGATCATCCATGATTTCACAAAGTGCGTGAATTAAATCAATATTTTTCCACTCGTTATTACCACCGATATTATAGGTTTCACCATTTCGACCTTCATGATAAATCTTATCAATCGCAATCGCATGATCTTCTACCCATAACCAATCACGAGTATATTTCCCGTCACCATAAACAGGTAATGCTTTTTTGTTTTTAATATTGTGAATAAACAATGGCAATAATTTTTCTGGGAACTGATAAGGACCGTAATTATTACTGCAATTACTCACTACGATAGGCATTCCATAAGTGTGGTGATAAGCACGCACAAGATGGTCAGAACTTGCTTTCGAAGAAGAATATGGAGAACGAGGATCATAAGAAGTTTCTTCTGTAAAGAAGCCCGTTTCACCTAATGTTCCGTAAACCTCATCGGTAGAAACGTGGTAAAAACGCTTACCTTTATAATCGCCCCAAGCTTTACGAGCAGCGTTAAGAAGATTAACCGTTCCAATAATATTTGTTTTGATAAAAGACATCGGATCTTCAATAGAACGATCGACATGAGACTCTGCTGCCAGATGAATCACTCCATCAAAATCGTATTTTGAAAATAATCTATCTAAAAATTTATCATCTACAATATCGCCTTTGACAAAAGTGTAATTGTCCTTTTTTTCGATATCAGTCAAATTTTCTAGATTGCCTGCATAAGTTAACAAATCAAGATTAACAATATGATAATCAGGATATTTGTTGACCAATAAGCGAATTAAATGCGATCCAATAAAACCAGCGCCGCCGGTAACAAGAATATGATGCATGTTTAAAATGTTTAAATGTTGAATCGTTGAATCGTTGAAATACTGAATCGTTGAATCATTTTTGAAAATTAGAAATACGTTTTCCTACTTCAAAATCAAATCAACAAATCAACAATTCAACGATTCAACAAAAATTAATTTATCGCTTGTGTTGAAGGAACAACTGTCTTGAAGTACTCATAAGTTCTTCTCATTCCTTCTGCTCTAGAAACCTTTGGTTCCCAACCTAACACTTCTTTTGCACGACTAATGTCTGGTCTTCTTTTCTTAGGATCATCCTGTGGTAAAGGGTGATACGTTAAAGTAGCATCTGGATTTCCAACCATTGCCATTACTTCCTCCGCAAACTGCGTCATCGTAATCTCATGCGGATTTCCAATATTTACAGGCTGCGTATAATTACTCTGTAATAATTTATAAATTCCTTCCACTAAGTCGTCAACATAACAGAAAGATCGTGTCTGACTTCCATCTCCAAAAATCGTTAATCCTTCTCCACGAATTGCTTGAGAGAAAAATGCAGGCATTACTCGACCATCATCCACTCTCATTCGAGGACCATATGTATTAAAAATACGAATAATACGTGTTTCTACTCCGTGGAAAGTATGGTAAGCCATGGTAATCGCTTCTTGGAAACGCTTAGCTTCATCATAAACACCTCGTGGTCCAATCGGATTTACATTACCCCAGTATTCTTCTGTTTGTGGGTGTTGTAATGGATCACCATATACTTCAGAAGTAGAAGCGATCAACATTCGAGCACCTTTTTCTTTGGCAAGTCCTAATAAATTATGCGTACCCAATGCACCCACTTTCATGGTTTGAATAGGCATCTTCAGATAATCAATCGGGCTGGCTGGTGAAGCAAAATGTAAAATGTAATCCAAATTACCAGGAACATGGACGAATTTACTTACGTCATGGTGGTGGTACTCAAATTGCTCAAGTGGAAATAGGTGTTCAATGTTTTTCAAGTCACCTGTGATTAGGTTATCCATACCTACAACATGGTAACCCTCTTTGATAAAACGGTCACATAGATGTGAACCTAAAAATCCGGCAGCTCCGGTAATTAAAATCTTTTTCATTTTAGATGAATTTATGCTATGAAATTGAAAATTATTAAATACTTGCTCAAAGGTAATTAAGAGCTATTTATGTCAAAATATGGCTAAAAATAGACCATTAATTAAATAATAGTAAATTTAAACAAGTAATTAACCATTTACAGTGGATGTTTACACACTATAATTTTGTACGGTACAAATTTCGGGATGTTGCAGATTAGCTTTTAGGATTGAAGGAAAGTTCACTTTCCGAGTTAATTTTGGTGCAACAGGGGCGTTCAATGATAAGTGTTTGGCAGAATAGGTTATTTTATGATAGCCTTCACTTTGACACAGCGCAAAAATACCATAAATTTGCTACATGCAAAAGAAAACTCTATACCTAGCCTTAAGTCTATCTCTCCTAATTTGTTGTATTTCAAATAGTTATAGTCAGGATGAACGTGAAAATCTTGGAAATCTCATAGCCCTTAACTTCCAATTTGGTGCAGGAATACCCGGTGGAGACCTCTCTGATCGATTTGGCACCACACTTAGCGCAGGTGCAGGCATAGATTTTATTACCGAAAAAAAGAATTTTATCCTTGGTTTGAAAGGAGATTTCCATTTTGGTAATAGAGTCAATGACAATATTTTAGGAGGACTCGCTCCCGAAGGTTTTATTTTTGGAAATGCCTTCGCAAGTGCCAACGAACTTAGACGTGCCCAAAGAGGGTTTTACCTAGGGGGCCATATCGGAAAAATCTTTCCATTATCTTCTGTTAATACCCGCTCCGGTCTGAGAGTTACACTTGGCGCTGGCTTATTACAACATAAAATTCGTCTGCAACAGGATCCTGCCAACTTCGTCAACCAAATCGCTGGCGATTATGCAAAAGGCTATGATCGACTAAGCAATGGTCTAGCACTTAGACAATTTATTGGTTATCAACTACTAGGAAATGATAAATTAGTCAACTTTACGGTTGGTATAGAATTTATTCAAGGTTTTAC
>JALZUU010000292.1 GCA_023300665.1 Saprospiraceae bacterium
CTAACCTTTTGCCCTCTTTCCTGTTAGGGTGATATGAAAAAACTACAATTCATTCTCTTTTTAATTGTGCCACTCGTAAACTTCGGCAGTATGTTTTTCCTTGAATCTCAATTTGATAATGCTCCCAAGGTACTTATTCAACCGGCAGGTTATGCTTTTTCTATTTGGGGTCCAATCTTTTTAGGAATGATTATTTACAGTTGGTTTCAAATGAAATCTGAACGGATAGATAGTCCATACTTACACACTGCTACCCTTGCTGGGATTTCTGCAGCGCTGGCCTCTATCGCTTTTGTTCCCATCAATTATATCAATATTCAAGGGCTTGTATTTTTCAATATCATCTGGCATCTTATTTCTTTGATAATTTTATTTATCGCTTTACGTAAACAAATCGATCTTGAAAATAATATCCATACACATTGGTATTATCTACCGACACAGATGTATTTAGGATGGATTTCTGCAGCGACTGCCGTATCCACTGCTCTTATGCTTACCGAAGCAGGACTAATATTACCGATAGAACAACAAGTAATCATCACCGCAGTAATCATTGGCGCATTAATTTTGATTGGATCGTTTATGGCTTTTCAAAAAGGAATGGTGGTACCGCTGGTATTTATCTGGGCGGCAATTGGAATTATTGTAGAAAATGGAAATCATTTAACAATAAAGTACGCAAGCATTGCAGCCATTATTATTTTAGTAGCAATAAGTTTATCACAAATAATAAAACGGAAAAGATTGGCTTTTTAATTTTTTCTTTAGGCCTAATTATTCCCCAAGATTTTTCCAAACTGCTGCTCCTATTTTTGTCGTCAAAGTCTCAACATAATAGCTACCACCAGCTACGTCTTTGACTCTATCTATAAAGGACTCCATTTTTAGGATATGTTGAATATTACGAGCAATCCGACGATAAAAATTTGTTGAGTCTACCTCATTAGTATCTGCTGGCATAACGGTCAATAAATCGGCTCCACCAAGTGCAGCGGCCATAGCCATTGTCGTTGCTCGGATCATATTTTGGTTAGGATCTTTCGTCTGACTATCTCTATCAAATTCAACCATTATTTTTGGAAATATAGTTGGTGCTAATCCATATGAGCGAAGGACATTGGCCCATAAAATTCGTAGTGCTCTTAATCTAGCTATTTCAAGAAAAAAGTCGGTTCCTATTTTTACACCAAAAACAATTTGGTTAGCAGTATTAGGATTTTTAGTGGTTGCTAATATATCTACTCCACGTTTAATCAGTGTTGTTAATTGATCAACTGGATCTTCAGATGACGCATCAATATAACGCGTCTTAAAATTAGGCAATTGAGAAGCGGTCCATTTTTCTAGTTCAGAAAAATGCGTTTTTACGCCAGAAATCGAACCAAAAAAAACGGTTTTATCTCCTTTCTTTTTAGCTAGCATTTTATCAAATGCTGTCAAAAACTGAATCGGATCTATTGTTTCATCAATAATAAAATGAGTGTAGATATAAGAAGGCTCAATTTGCGCAAATAATATTGCAAAATCGCTTTCAGTTAAATTTCGATCAATCGTAATATTTATTGCCTGCACGCCATTTCCTAGGGCATGTAAAATATTTTTATTGGTCAAATTCAGATCTTTTCCGAGTCCAAACCCTTCTCCGATTAACCACTCATTCCCCTTAGCATTGCGCGCAATAGGTGCCACCGTACCAGACAGGGTATCTGCATGGTGAAAGGGAGATAAAACGATATTATCATCGACCTGATGATTCAGTTCCGCAGGATCTTTCCCCTTTAGGTCCAATGCTATTTTAGCCAGCCAAGCTTCTGCTGTAACTGCCTCAAAGTCTTTGAATAAATTATCCTGATGTTCCATTAACTTTTCTTTATAAAACCTATTTTAAAAGCAGCTATTGAAGCTGATTAGAAATTTCTGTCCGCTCTTGTCCTATTTTTCGCTAAAATAAGGAATTTATCCCTTCTAAATCAGTCCTTTTTTACAACTTTTTTTCGTAATTTAATGTTATCTTTGTAACTTAGAATAACTCTTTAGACTGAATCTAAATAATTTCATTCAATGAATAACAAAAGACAAATATACTTAGATAATAACGCGACTACTCCATGTGACCCACGTGTGGTAGATACCATGGTTCCATATTTTTATGAAAAGCATGGAAATGCAGCGAGTCGTAACCATCCTTTTGGCTGGGTAGCGGAAGAAGCGGTCGATTATGCGCGTGAGCAGATTGCCAATTTGATTAATGTTGATTCAAAAGAAATCATCTTCACTTCAGGTGCTACCGAAGCGGATAATCTAGCGTTAAAAGGAGTATTCGAAATGTATCAGCGTAAAGGTAATCATATCATCACGCTAAAAACAGAACATAAAGCGGTTTTGGATGCTTGTAAGAAGATTGAGAAGATGGGCGGACAGGTAACTTACCTAGACGTAGATAGCGAAGGTTTAGTTGACTTGAAAGCACTAGAAGCAGCTATTACAGATAAAACTATTTTAGTTTCTATCATGTGGGCCAATAATGAAACAGGTACTATTCAGCCAATGAAAAAGATTGGTGAGATCTGCGAAAAGCATGGTGTGTTATTTATGAGCGATGCAACACAGGTAGTTGGTAAGATACCAGTTGATCCTAAAGCAACCGGCGTTCATTTAATGGCATTTACAGCGCATAAAATGTACGGACCTAAAGGTGTAGGTGCCTTATATGTTTGCCGAAAAAATCCAAGAGTAAAAGTTACTGCTCAAATGGATGGTGGTGGACACGAAAGAGGCATGCGTTCTGGAACGTTAAATGTTCCTGGTATTGTTGGATTTGGAAAAGCAGCCGAGATTGCTGCTAAAGAAATGGAAGCAGATACAGAGCGTTTATCTAGATTGCGTGACAAATTAGAAAATGCATTGATTGCGGCAATGGAAGAAGTATATATCAATGGTAGCAAGGAACACCGAATGCCACACGTTTCAAATCTTTCTTTTAAACATGTAGAAGGAGAAGGATTGATGATGACTTTTAATCAAGATATTGCACTTTCTTCAGGTTCTGCTTGTACTTCTGCTTCTTTGGAACCATCTTACGTACTGATCGCTTTAGGATTGGGTGATGATTTAGCACACTCTTCTCTACGTTTTAGTCTTGGAAGATTTACAACAGAAGAAGATATTGATTATACCATCAAAGCAATTACACAAGGTGTTAACCACATGCGAGATCTAAGCCCGATTTGGGAAATGTACAAAGAAGGCGTAGACATCGATAGTATTGAGTGGTCAGAACATTAGAAGATAATTTTTGTTTAAGCGCTTTATCTAAATTATAATTTAAAAAACTTTAAAACTTAATATAATGGCATATTCAGAAAAATTGCTCGATCATTTTAAAAATCCACGTAACGTGGGAACAATGGATAAGAGCCAAAAAAATGTTGGTACTGGTTTAGTGGGTGCACCAGAATGTGGTGACGTAATGCGACTTCAAATTGAAGTAGACGAAGAAACTGGTAAAATTAAAGACGCAAAATTTAAAACTTTTGGTTGTGGTTCTGCTATTGCTTCTTCTTCACTTGCAACAGAATGGTTAAAAGGATTATCCGTAGATGATGCTTTGGCTATTGACAATATGAAGATTGTAGAAGAACTTGCTTTACCACCAGTAAAGATTCACTGTTCTGTTTTGGCGGAAGATGCGATCAAAAGCGCTATTGCTGATTACCAGCAAAAAAATGGAATAGAAGTTAAAGAAACTGAAAAGTCTGGACATTAATCCAAACAAACTCAATCTTAAATTTTAGATCATGGTATTTGTAGCAGATAGTGCAAAAGAACGTATTGATAGTATTCTCACAGATCAAAAACTGGACGAGAATGAATACTTCGTACGCGTAAGTGTAGTAAGTGGTGGCTGTTCTGGTCTTTCCTATAAAATGGATTTTGATAACGAATCTCAGCCCAACGATCAAGTTTTTGAAGACAACGGAGTAAAGGTCGTTACCGACTTGAAAAGCTTCTTATATCTCTGTAATACGACCTTAGAATTTTCAGGTGGACTGGAAGGAAAAGGGTTTTACTTTAATAATCCAAATGCAGCACGAGAGTGCGGATGCGGAGAGAGCTTTGCAGTATAAAAAGAAGTTTCTTAGATAAAATATTAAAGCCCGAAGCGAGATGATCGCTCCGGGCTTTTTTATTTATTCGATAATAAGAATAACTTATTTCTTTCTTTTCTTTTTATTTTTTGTAGCGTTTCCGTAATTTCCAAATAACCCGCCGATTCTTATTCCAATAGAACCAGCAGTATTCTCAAATCCAAATACATCTCCTCCTATTAATTCATCATCATTAAAATCATCAAAGATAGCACCATTGCTTTCAAATTGACTAGATCCACCGAAGTAATGAAAACCAAGATAAATATCAAATGCTGCCCGATTAGATAAAATCCATTGCTGACCAAGTTCAATGCCAACATGGCCAGAAGAACGTTTTGTTTTGGCGTTACGAAATGAAGATTTTTCTACCAAATAGATATAACCCGCTACCAACCTGAAATAACCCCCAGCAAGAATATGTTTAGGACGGTAACCATCGCCTTTAAAAACAGAGCCGATTTTTAATTTATATCCAGCTGTTAATCCAATTCCTGATAGATTATCTCCTCCATCTTGTCGAATTCCTATTCCTGGAATTTTCAAACTAAATTCTAAAGTGGAAGAAGGATCAATAGATCGTTCGTAGGAAAGAATTGTAAAATTAGCACCAATGGCACTAAAATTAAGTTTGATATTTTGGTTTCGATCATCTACAAAGTAAGCTCGTTCCTGATTAGGTCCTTCTTCTTTAATTTTTTCTCCATAGGCAAATTTTATTTCCCGGATCAAAGCACGATCCATTACGAAAACAACGCCTTCAACATCACGATAATCTACATACTTAATTTCGGTATCAGAGACTTCTTTGATGATGACTTTTATTTTTTTACCATCCTTTTTGGTAATTACATCTTGAGCAAAGAGATTTCCCGAGCCAAGGAGACAACAAATACAGGTAATAAAAATTACCAAAAAATTCTTTTTAAAATTCATAGCTAAAAGTTTTACAAGGTTAATTTAATCATTTATATATTATATTATGTGACGGCTGATTTGCGCACTACCCTATGCAATAATCGAGGAAACCATCTTTTTAGATAAACGGCTAATCGCTCTTTTCCTCCAATATATGTTTCAAAATTACCTCGTTTAATACCAGCAATGATTCTTTGTGCACATTCTTCTGGAGACATCCCATTCTCTTGAGCTTGATCCATTGTTTGCTGTGCGGCTCCACTACCTGTTAATGCATTATGGGATATATTGGTACGAATAAAACCTGGACAAACAAGGGTAACACCAATATTATCATCTTCATGTTCGAGCCGCAAAGCATCAAAAAAGCCATGTAAAGCATGCTTAGCACCACAATATCCAGCTCGTAAAGGTGAAGCAAATTTACCCATTAGACTTGTAACTACCGTATAATGTCCAGACTTTTGTTTGATAAAAACTGGCAGTACTGCCTTACTTAAAGCCACCGTTCCCAGAAAATCAATATCCATTAAACGTTTATACACCTCCATTTTAGTATCTAAAATCAAAGAACGCTGTGATATTCCACCATTATTAATCAAATAATCGATTCGGTCAAAATGATTTAAGGCTTTTTCTACTTTATCCTCCATTTGGTGGTATTGTTCCAAATCTAGTGGTAAAACCAAGCAATTATCGTCTGACATTTTTATTTTTGTCTTTACTCTTTCTAGTTCAGCTTGTCGACGAGATGATAAAATCAACCGAGCACCAAGTTGTGCAAATGCTTCTGCTAATGCTTCTCCGATTCCAGATGATGCCCCGGTAATCCATACCACTTTATCTTTAAAGTTCATTTAACAATTTTTTCATTAAGGTATAAAAAATTATTTATTAGATATATTTTTCTGGCAAAATACAATAAAATCAGATTGTGGCATCTTATTTGTTTGTTAAATGCTGTTGCTAATAATTATCGATCAAATTCCCTTCCCGCAACAAATTCCCCTTATAATTGAAGTTGTTATTTTATCACTATATTTCTTTAATTTTTTTTTAAATTTTTAAATCCATGACATGAAAAAACTAGAAAAACTCCAATGTGAGCTTCCAACTTCATCCGTACTAAATCGGCATCAATCGATTAGCTTAAAGGGAGGAGGAGACAAAAGAAAGGATCGTCCTTCTACTGTAATCTCTTCTAGGCTATCTAAAACGGCTGTAACATCAACAGGTAAATCTGGTTACACCAGTTAATTTAACTACGGTGAAGATGAGAATCTTCTAAAAAAATAACGAATTAGTACCATTTTGTGCTAATTCGTTTTTTTTAGCACACTACTTGCATTAGATCATACCTCTCAAACTACAAAATCACGATTCCTAAATGAAAGACTTTAGTTTAAAAATTCTTCTCATTGGTATATGTTTAATAGTATCCTTTTCTCCTCTCAGAGCTAAACCATCTTTTAATATGGATAGCCTGAAGGTTGTTGTTATGCATGCAACAGAAGACAAAACGACAGAGAGTCTTCTTCGAATGGCTGCACGAACATCACACAAAGATTTTAATACAGCACTCGCCTACATCTATATTGCCCGCGACCAAGCGGCCAAAGTTAAAAATAATAAAGATTTATTTAATATTAATCGAGAGTTAGGATTTGTTTTCGAAGAAAACAACCACTTACAAAATGCGCTCAATAGCTACAATACTTGTATGGATATTGCGCAAAATATGAATGATAACGGGTTAAAACTAACCATATATACTGACCTAGCTATTGTTTATGAAAAAATGAGCAAATACGCTATTGCAAAAAATTATCACCTAAAAGCGATTGAGTTGGCCGAAAGGGAAAAAGATATTGAAACAGTGGAGAATGGATATCATGGGTTGGGATCATTATACGAAACAGTGGGCGAATACGAAACCGCCATTGACTATTATTTAAAATCACTCAACATTGCGGAGCAACGTAAGTCTACCGAAGGTATGGTAATTACTTTACAAAGTATTGCCAACACCTATCGTCATCTAAAACACGAAAAAGAATCCCTTGAGACCATCGAACGAGCATATAACATGGCCGTAGAGCTTGACAATAAAACACTGATCGCCAGTACACTTTATGACTTTGGGCATATTCTTACTTCTTTTGGAAAATATCAAGAAGCATTAACCAAGCAAAAAGCATCTTTACTGGTCTATCGTCAAAGTGAAGATGGAATTTCTATTTCTCGTGGTTTAGTAAACATTGCTGAGATTTATACACACCTCAAATTATACGACGAAGCAGAATCTTACTTTATGGAATGCTTTGACTATGAAGAATATCTTAGCACACTTGAGAATGCTCGACTACATAACAGACTTGGTAAACTATATCTACAACAAAACAAAGTTGATACCGCAGAGGTGTCATTCGAAAAAAGTTTAGTCTTTTCAAAAATAGGTGACTATCATGAACTAACTCAACAGAATAATTACGACTTGTATAAAATTAATCAAAGCAAGGGTAATGATAATTTAGCTTTAAAATATCTAGAAACTTATACACAGTTGAGCGATTATATTCTTAATCAACAACGTACAGACCGAGTGACTGAATTACAATTTAAATTTGATGTTGAAAAGAATGATAAAGAATATCAAGCATTAATGCTTCGTCAAAATAAAATCATATTTGCAGTAATTTCTATTACGTTAATCATTCTTATTCTTGGATTAGGATATATGGTAAAACTAAAAGAAAAGAACAATATAGACTTGCTTAAAAAATCAGAAGAGATCGAATCTCAAAACATTCGATTAGCAGAGAATAATGAAGTCCTTTCTCAATTTGTTTATGTAGCCGCTCATGATCTTAAAGAGCCACTCAGAAATGTCGGTAGCTTCGTAAGTTTAATTAAGAAAAAATATGGAAAAGATCTAAACGAAGAGGCCAACGAATATATGGGATTTGTTACTTCTGGAGTAACTAGAATGAATAATCTTTTAGGAGACTTATTAGCTTATTCTCGTATTACTAGTTCAGTAGCAGAAAATGAAAGAACTGCACTCGGTGATATCCTTAATGATGTTTGCGATAATTTAAGAGAAAAAATAACTTCAAATAAAGCAATATTACATTTACCTGCTGAAGAAATAGATCTACAGATTAGCCGAGTTCACTTATTACAACTCATGCAAAACTTAATAGGCAATGGACTAAAATTTATTCCTAAAGACCGTCAGCCTATCATTAAAGTAGAGACTAAACTCACAATAGATGCTTTTGTAATCAGCGTATCTGATAATGGAATCGGAATTAATGAAGATTATAGCCACAAGGTCTTCAACCTCTTTCATCAATTAAACAAAAGAGCAGGTTATGAAGGAACTGGAATTGGTTTAACAATTTGCAAAAATATTGTAGACAAATATAATGGTAAAATATGGTTTGATTCGGTTCTTACTGAAGGTACTACTTTTCATATCAGCTTACCACCTGAAACTTTTATTGGTTCAAGTAAAATAATTATTCCTAATGTTGAAACAGAATCAGTAACCAGTCAATCATAACAAACGAGTTGCGACTTACTAGCACATTTTCTTAGTCTTCCAAAAGCTTCAAAAAACGATTATAATCTTCTGGCGTGTCAATGTCTTTTAAAATATTTGGATGGTCCATATCCAAATGACGAACTTCCTTTTTATTTTTACGAACAATCTCACGACATCCATCCGGTGCACTGTGCGCTAATAATTCTTTTCGATAATAATTAGAAAAAATAACTGGATGACCTCTGCGCTGTTGGTAGACTGGCTGAACGATAAGTCGAGGATATTTTTCAATATGCTTTAAAAAAAAATGGACAATTTTTTCATAATCCTCTTTCATTAGAAAAGGCATATCCGACAGACAAATCATATATCCTTTTGCGTTCTCTTCCACTACCTCAATCCCCGCTTGAATACTACTCGTCATTCCTGTCAAATGGTTTTCGTTAAAAACCGTTTTTATCTGAGAAGGTAAAACAGCCCTAACTTCTTCAGCATCATATCCAAGCACGACTATACAATCAGTCCGACTACTTTGCTGAATCGCCTCTACTTGATACTGAATCATTGGACGACCACGGAAAGGTAGTAATAACTTATTTTCTGCTCCCATTCTACGAGAACTTCCAGCAGCCAATAATATCGCGGCTACCGAATCCATTCAGGAAAATATTTTTGAACTTTTTTGACCTTAGGTACACCTACTGCTCGCATATAAGAATTGCTTGGGTTTTTCTTATAAAAATCTTGGTGATAATCTTCTGCATCCCAAAACTTAGTAAACTCCGCCACCTCTGTTACAATCTCCTTAGAAAATTTACCACTCTCATTAAGCTTTTTTATGGTGTTGTCGGTCAACGACTTTTCTTCCGGTGTTCGGTAATAAACCGCTGAACGATATTGTGGTCCTACGTCATTTCCTTGTCGATTCAATTGCGTTGGATCGTGTGCCACAAAAAGAACATCTAAAAGATCTTGGTAAGATATTACCTCTGGGTTATAATAAATATTAATGGCTTCTGCGTGGGTGGTTTTACCATAAGAAACCTGCTTATAAGTAGGATTATCTTCTTTGCCTCCTGAATATCCACTAACCACTTCGGAAACACCTTTTAACTGATCAAAAGAAGCTTCGGTACACCAAAAACAACCACCTGCAAAAGTAGCAATCGCTTGATTATCACTTAAGCTTACCTGCTTGGCATAATCTGAAGAAGAATTATCGTTGTTTGTGATTAATTGATTACTCTGACCACAGGCCATCAAAAACAATAGAATCGAAAGAGCAAAAAGAATATTGATTTTCATACTGAATATTTTTTATTTAAAGCTATTGCACCGTACAATAAGCTACGTATAATCTCTCTAACAAAAAAAACATCAAATCTGTTTTACTTCGACAACGAAAATTGATAAATATGACCGGATGTAGTCATTTAGGTAGGATACCAAAGGCTTGAAACAATAAAGCCCGAAGTAACTAATGTTACTCCGAGCTAAACTACATAATACTGTTATTCTTAAATATTTTCCTTTTATCGAATAGTATAAGAAACACCTAGATTATAGGTAATGCCTCTATTAAATTCATAATAAACAAATTCTTCTCCTTTAAATTCTGAAGATTGCCGGTAAGGACTATCTAATAAGTTTTTAGCAGAAAGTCTTAAACTAAGGCCGTTGAATTTTTTAGAAATGGTCAAATCAAGCTGTGAACGACCTCTATCATAAATATCAGGATTTCCCTCATTAGAAATGATCGCCAATTTGTCTCCTGTTGTATTTAAAGATAAAGAGGCATCTAATCCCATCTCAACATTGGTATACAAAAGCGAAGTGTTAAGAATATAACTTGCCTGACCTTCAAAAGGACGACTCAATGGATCTAATCCTAAGTTATCTTCGTCAGGAACATCAGAACTAGAGTTGATTAAGGATAAGTTAGTACTGAGCTTAAAGTTTTTCAAAGCAGGAATTAAGGATTCTAAGTTCTTTCTTAATTCAATTTCTACTCCGTATAGATTGGCATTTTCAACATTTTTGTATTGAAAAACGTTGCCCGGTTCGCGTAATCGGAATAAAGTAATCGCATCCGTAAAATCTTTGTAATATCCACTTACCGCAATTAATTCTCCTGGCTTTAAGAACCATTCCCAACGCAAGTCAAAGTTCTGGATTTTTGTTCGATTCAAGTTTGCATTTCCGAGGTAAATCGTCTTAGTTAAGGGATCAAAAGATTCAAATGGTGCAATCTCTCTCATATTAGGACGAGCAACCGTAGTGCTATAAGAAGCTCGTAAATTCATATCATCGTTTAAAGCATAGATAAAATTAGCAGAAGGTAATACATCTAACTGGTCAATAACTCCCGGTGCTCGACTCGTATCAGCACTTTCTACAAAGATGTCGGTTTTTTCTACTCTGGCTCCTCCCACAAATTTCAAGTCTTCGGTAATCGGTAAAGTAGCCATCA
>JALZUU010000293.1 GCA_023300665.1 Saprospiraceae bacterium
CCGATTCAACGAGCGCAGCGATTCAACATTTCAACAAGCGCAGCGTTTCAACGCGCGCAGCGCACATTTAAAAATCCATCTTCCCACGTTCCGCCATTACTTCTGCTATTTTTCCAAAAAAGGCCATTCTAGGATCTTTGGTTGCGCCGTCTACGTAGCGTTTGTAAAGTTGTTGAGCGATGATGGCTAGTTTCCAAAAAGAAAAAGATTCGTACCATAGAATGGCGTCTAATGAGAAGCCCGTATAATCTTGGTAGCGTTCTTTAAGAAATTCTTTGGGTGGATAATCACCGACGAGCATGACAGGTAAATTTTTATATTTAGCAGTAATTGGATCGACCCAATAGCTAAGCGTGACGCCAAAATCTGCGAGCGGATCGCCGAGCGTTGCCATATCCCAATCGAAAATTGCGGTAACCTGATCAGGATTTTCTGGTTGAAATTGGCAGTTGTCTAGTTTGAGGTCATTGTGAATAATAGAGGCCGTTTGAGGAGTCGGCATATTTTGCGAGAGGGCATCTCGAATCCAATCCATGTTTTTATTTTCAGTCGTTTTGGAAAGCTCCCAACGTTTTGCCCAGCCATTCAATTGGCGTGTTAAGAATCCTTCAGGGCGTCCTAATTTTTCAAGTTCACCAGTAATTTTGATGGTATGTAAATCGGCTTGTGCGCGGATCATTGCGTTGGCTACGCGCTCTTCGACTTTAGGAATGTCAGTAAATTCCGCAGGTATTTTTTTTCGAATCACGACCCCATTACAGCGTTCCATAATGATAAAAGGAGCGCCTACGATTTCGATATCTTCACAGAGCAAGTATGCCTGCGGAGCAGCAGAGAAATGTTTGTAAAGTTGTGAAAGCACCCGATACTCTCGTTTCATACTATGTGCACCTGGCGCAATCTTCCCAAAAGGTGGACGTCGTAAAACCCGCTCTTGATCTCCAAATTTGAGGAGGTACGTCAAGTTTGCATGACCTCCATGAAATTGAGCGACCTCCATTTTTCCAGTTAAGTCGGGGAGGGTAGACCTAAGATAAGCTTCGAGATTTTCCCAGTTGAGTTCTTCTGATTCGCGTACGTCGTTGGCTTGGTCCATGATGTGGTATTTTAAACACATTATACCATAAAATTATTAATTCTAATTAGCTAGAAAATTATAATTGGCCAAATCAGGTGTTTTTGAGGTGGATTTGGCTGATTATAACCTTATAATCAGCCAAATCGTACATTTTTAAGCAGATTCAAAATAAAAATTTCACTAAAAAATAAAAGGCAACGAAAATTACGACCATTAGTAATATTCGGGAAATACTTTCGTCTGGACCCATATAAATATTTAAGCCTTTGTAAACAAGGTGATTTGCAAGCGTTACACAGATTCCGAATATTGACCAGTAATAAAGTTGACTTGGTTTAAAAGTATTATTAATAAGTGAGTTCAATTTGACAATCCATACATCAAATCCTTTAACTTAGAACCATGAAGTTCCGAGATATTATAAGCCTCCGTAAATTTTAAAATAGATATCTCAATATCTTTTCTTAGATTTTCAAATTGTCTTGGCAGATCTGCCTGGCAAATATCTTCATTTGTGTAGTTATTAAGAATTGTCTGAAATTTTTGATAATATTTTTCCCCTTGAGAAATAAAGGCAGCGTATTCATCCATAAATTGCATCAATCGATCAATGGAAAATTCTAAATCTACCTGCATCTTATATGCTTGACGGGTACGTAATGGGTCTGCATTGTTTTCTGCTAAGGTCTGCATATAAGTCACGAGTTGTTCAGCGACGGCTTCCCAGTCGTCTTCTTTTCGACACTCGGGTAGGGTTGTATGATATTTGACAACTTTGGTATAATCCTTAAATAGTTCAATACAGGCATCTTTTAGACTTTGGTTATGTCCTTTAAGAAATTCTGTTTCGTAATAGATGGTATTCAGGTCTGTATTCATTCGTAAGGTGAAATCTAGAATACAGGCAATTTTAGATAAGTCTTGTTCTTTTTTTCTTTTATCTTCATTTCCAAAAAAAGAGGCTACCATAGAGTAAGTCATCGAAACAAAAGGATTTGATTCTAATAAGCTAGGTAATTGTATGGCATTCTTTTTATTTACTCGTCCTGATATTATATTCTTAGCATCTTTAAATTCAGAAAAATTATTTGGATTAGAAAGGGTGACTACATTTTGATGGGTTTGTAAAGAGGTAAAATGATGATCCAATCCTAGGATTTTCTCATAAATCATCTTTATTAATTCTAATCCTTTTTTATACCGAATTCGACTCAACTCAATTTGGAAGTCTTCTTCTGCTTTAAAAAGTTGGTCCCGAATTTTGTCTTTGTAAATGAGCATTCGGACGAGTTGATCAGGATTACTGTAGGTGCTTTTTTCTAAAATAATGATGGCGTTTTGGACCTCACTTAATTCCACATTTAAGTTGGTTAACTGATCTAGCCAATAGTCTTGTTTTTGCGTTATTTCTATAGTTAATTCCTGATAAATTTGCTGCACGAGCGTATCGCGCTCCGCAAACATCTCGATTGCAAAACTGGATAAAAACAAAAATAATAAGACTATCTTTTTCATAATCAACTATTTTAAAAACGTTATTTCATAAGTATCTTTTGATTCAATAACTGTATAAGTTTCAGTAGAAATACTTTGATTATTATCAACTCCGATGGCGCTAGATAGATGCTCTGATAGTGGAAGTTGTTCTTCCATCGTGAAAATGTTTTCTTGAAATTGGGTTTGAGCATCGGCAACCGAAATGCTGTTTTTGTTGACTGTTAATATAATATTACCGCGAATTACTTCTATTGTGCCATTAACATCATAAGTGGATTTAGAATAGTTATTTGGTTTGTCAATAGCACAGGTGCCAGAGCCAATGCAGCCGGTGCGACGACCGAAGGAGAGGTGGACGTCGGTGGTGTTTTGTGAGGCTAGAAAAAAATGAAAAAGGATTGTGATTGTGTAAATCATGGTTTTCTTATTAGAATTGTTACAGGATAGCTTAGATTGAAATTGTTGTGCTAGTTTAGTAAATAGTGAAAGCAAGTAATAATCGAAATAGAACCCTCTCGTTGTCTTTAGTTTCTCAATGTATGGCAGATCTGTTACTCAGCTAGAAGCAGAAGAGCATGTAGTTATTGAATTGGATAGAGTTGAAGTTGGGTGAAAAGAAAAATGCGTAAAAATAATTTTCAGTCTATCTTTTAATTTGATTTACATCAATTTTAACTACTTTTTTTACAAGGTCAATTCCATATTTCTGATTCAGAATTTTATTCAATTCTACTATGTCACTAATTTGAGGGAGGATTAAATCATATCTTGTTAAATGCTGCTCGTCAAACCTTACTTTTAAGCCAGTTAAATCTGAAATAAAAAACGCCAGGACAGAAAAAGATGCATTCTTTAATTCGTGATATTTATCGGTTATTTTTCCTTCATTAAAACGTGAAGTTTGATCAACAGAACGAAAGTTGTTCAATCGAGTTGAATCATATTCTAAAAGTAGAACTTCCTGGTTAACTTTAGTTGACTTAATCTCGAATTTAAAAATTTTCCCCAATTGGCGGATAGCATCATCAAGAACAATTTCTGCATCTTCGCTTTTGTCTGTTATAATCTCAAAATTAATGGCTTCATCTTTGTATAGTCCTTTTTTTTCATATTCCCAATTTTCTTCTCTTTGTAGTAAATCTGAGGAGGTACTTAGCATTGAGTATATACTGGAATTAGTTAATTTTAAATAAAATTGTTCTTCCAAGTTTTGGGTTAGAGTCTTTCCCATTGTTTGATCTCCATATTCTACTTTAAGCCTGTAATTAACAGGCAGAGGATTAGAAATGGAATGTATTTGATCATGGATAACCCCTTTATTATTGGGGATATTGAATATATTTTCTTTTAGAAAAAGATCTAGTATTTCTTCTGTTAAGTCTGTTGCGATACCTCTCCATCTTAACATTCCATTTTTATCAATAATGATTGTTACTGGAATAGTTTGAATATCTAGTGCATTATAAAGATATTTATCTTCATCCAAGGCAGCATAACTGGATAATTTTTGTTTGATAAGAAAATTCTCTATAATCTCTTTGGACTCATGAGCATTTACAGCAATGAAAGAAATTTTGTCTGAATATTTTTCTGTTAACTTATTGAAATGTGGAAACGCCTTGACACAAGGTCCACACCAGCTTGCCCAAAATTCAAGAACAATAGGTTTACCTTCTAAAATATTTTTCTCGTTTTTAGCATTAATCCAATCCGTAAATCTGAGCGTCGGCGCAGTTGTAGACTGATAAACGGTTTGACTGTAGGTCAAATGTGAGAAAAACAAAAAGAGTAATACAAGTTTTAATTTCATCATTTTGATTGTTTTGAAAGAGTATAAAAGTATATAAATATTTTGTAAGCTATAAAACTTAATTAGGGGTGAACGAAAAATAATTTCATTCTAAGGAAATTTTATTAGCTCACCCCTCTGTATTATTAATTTTCAAGTATTGATTGCTCTGGTTAGAAACTTAATGTTTCTTTTTTTGTACATGTTCCACCAAAATTAGGACAGGAAGAACAGGTTCCTTTTCCATCAACTACTTTTGGGTGGCAGCCATTAGGACAACCTGTACAAGTAATGGAGACTTTTGGATCTGCCGCAAAGAGATTATTATCTTTTAGAATCAATTCAATAGCAGATGAAGAAGATCCGTCCATACTTTTGGCAACTAAATTATATGCACCATCTCTATATAATATTTGTGCTTCTTCTATATCTAACTGTATATTATCTTCTGAATCATTATTCAATAAAGATTCCCATTGTGTTTTTAGGGTTGACTTATTTAATGTGATTATATATTTATCACCTTTTACAGTTCCGATTTCTGATTGAGAAAGATTTTGTCCATTAATATCTAATGATAGAAAAGAACAAAACATAAAAGTTAAAGTAAATAAAAATAAATTTTTCATAATAAATATTTTTTGTTAAAAATTAAATAATAATGCCTACTCTATTTGGGTTTTTCGGCATAACACCCTATTTGAATAGCTATTCGAATATTCTTAAATTTCTACAATATAATTGGTCAAATTTTCCAGAGTCAAATACTTACCAATACCTAAAGAAGCATTTTCGATTCCTAATCTTCTACTCAATACGTCCCCTAAAGGAACCTCCGCTTCCATTAAAAAGACCCCATTCCCAAAATAAAGTTCCTGAGTTGCCTTGGTTATGGAAGCTTTTTCAAATATTATTTGTTTTTTATCGTTAACTATAGTGAACCGAGCTAACGCATAACCAGTTTTTTTTTGAAATTGAGTGATCGTGCCATCAAAAACCTCCATCTTACAAATCCCAAAATTCCGACAGTCACCTGAAGTAGGATTTCCAAAACGAATACTAACATAGATAGCTTTATTACTAGCTAGTATTTCGTTATGTTTATATGGATGTTGTTGATGCACGATTAAATGTTTTAGTTTAGCTTTATTTATTGTTAAGTTCTTTGCTATTACAAAGGTATAGCGATCATTAGGTTAATAAAAGGACAGTTGAACGGATTTTGGACACCCTATTTTTTAGTTCGCGATTCTACTGAGATTAAAATGCCTTCCCCAAATTTATTTTGAACTCTATACAAATTGGAGAAGGCAAGTTATTAATAGAATAAAGAATAGAGTTTATAATTGGATATCTTCAATAATAATCTCCTGATACTCTTGTTGTTGTTCAGTCGTAGCATTTTGATAATCATCTGCGGACATAATGGAGCCCATCGCCAATAGCATGGCAATAATTAAATTTAACATAGCTTTAATTTTTTTGTGATTTGGGAATGTTGACTAAATAGCTTATGATTTTATACTTCCTATTTTTGTATCACTCCGCATCACCAAAATGGTTATTATGCGCTGCATAACGCCCATTTCGGTTCTTTGATTGATCTAAAAATAGATCGCCTAAAACCATAATTTATTTAGTCGCCATTCCTGAAAAATGTTTTAGTTTCAATGACAAAATTATATCACAAGAGCCTTGCAAAAAAGGACAGTTGTTCGTATTTTGGACACACAAACTTTATCCATCCTATCTTCCTTTGTTAGTTAGGTGAATCTACTAATTAGCATAACTTGCCTAATATTTAGGCAAGGATTATTAAATCCGCAAATCCGCAAATCCGCAAATCCGCAAATCCGCAAATCCGCAAATCC
>JALZUU010000294.1 GCA_023300665.1 Saprospiraceae bacterium
AAATTTATTTTTCGTCCAAATGTAGATAGCAATAATCCGCTACCGACAGAAAGAGAAGAGGCGCATCCAGAACTTTGGGATCGTTTACCACAAGGTTTTTTACAGTTATTAGCAAACAGTGAATCTAAACTAGTACATGAATTCGCTGTTAAGGCGGCTCAAGCCAATCACCGAAAAGTACTTGGGTTAATCAATGCAGATTTTGTTATTCTTTTATTGAAAAAACCTTATCCAGAAACCTTGCGTTATGCCGTCAAACTTGCGCGTTCTGTCTATCGTCCGGAGCATCCAAATTTTGAATTGATAAATGCCCTACTCCATTCGGACCTCGACGAGGCTCGCCAACTTGGAATTGGATGGATGGATGAAAATAAAGAGGCGTTTATTAATAATGTAGACTTTATGGTTTCGCAGCTATTCAATCCAGCTACCGAAGTAGCAAATTGGTGCCAGCGATCTTTGACTAATCACCAATTATCAGAAGAAAAATCTTTAACCTTAATTGCTAGAGCCGTAGCTAAAATGCTACGTTATGATGCGACTGCTACCACCGCTGATCGAAATGCGATCTTAAACGCGGGCGAATTATTATCCCAACATTTTCAAAAACCATTATCTCAAACCAGCTTTAAGATCATCAACGAATTGCTCGGACATTCCGTACCAGCAGTGGCTGTTTTTGGTGCAAAAATTTTACTAAACCACCAAACGCCACCAGAAGAATTACCAGAGGATTTATTACTTGGTTTGATCAATGGAGACACAGAAGAATTACGGGCAGTCGGCATCCAATTACTCAGCAAATTACCTGACGAAAATCTTGCTAATAAACGAGACTTAATGGTAGGGCTTTGTCTTTCACAACATAAAAATATCCGTCAAGATATTCAACCGATTCTAGGTAGAATTGCTGAAAAAAATAATGACTTTGCTAAAGATATGGTACTACGGCTAGCACCGTGGTTGATGAAAAAAGAAGTCCACGAAGGTACGGATGAAGACCTCGTAAAATTATTTTCTGAAGATCTTCAAGATCACTTACACCACTTGGCTCCAGATCTTATGTTAGACCTTTTGTATAGTGCTCGAAAACCAGCACATATTGTCGGATACTTAGTGCTTAAAAATCATGGAGATGGTGAAAAACTAACCATGCGACAGATCGTCCAATTGGGAAGCAATGAATTGGTAAGTGTTAGAAATTGGGTAATGAATTATTACCAAGAAAATCCAACCAGAATCAAATACGAATTACCGGAAGCGGTTCGCCTACTAGATGCACGTTGGGAAGATAGTCGAGATTTTACCATGGATTTTTTACGAGATTCTCTAGACGAAAAAGACTGGACGCCAGATGTTCTTGTCAGTATTTGTGATAGTGTAAATCCGATGGTTCGACAATTTGGACAAGAGCGGATTACCAAGTTTTTTAAAGAAGAATATGGTGAACAATATTTGCTACAGCTAAGTCAACATCCAAGTGGAGATTTACAAAATTTTGCAACCAATTACCTCGATCATTTTGCGGCAGATAAACCACAAAATATCGAACAGCTTGAACCTTATTTTACCACTGTTTTAGCGGGTGTTAATAAAGCGGGTGTAGCGAAAAAAAGAATATTTAATTTCCTCCATCAAGAAGGTTTAAAAGATGAAAAATCAGCTTCGATTGTTGCCAATGTTATTGCTCGACAATCTGCCAGCATGGCCATTACAGATAAGGCACGTTGTCTTGAAATTATGCGAGATTTAAAGAAGGTATATCCCAAAATTTCATTGCCTGCGGTTAAGATAGAATTCCAAGATTATCCCATTGCTCAACCCTCTCTTCCTGAATCAGACAGGCAGGCACAAAATATATAAAGTTATGTTATTCAATTATAAATACAGTGGGAGCTCAGCCGTCAATAGTAGTGCGGCAAAAACAGGGATGAATTTCTCACCCGATGCTTTACGGGAACCTACTTTTTTTCGAGGTACTTTGCGTAAAAATATTCCATTTCGGGAAGCCATTTCAGCGCTTCATTATGTGGTCGTTTCCGATCTAAGATTTAAACCCAAAGATCGAGAAGAATATAAAGCTTGGGCTGCTCAACAAGAACAGATTTATCTAGAAGAAATGGCTGCCACCAACGTCGACTTAAAAGCCAAAGTGGGTGTACGACGTAAGGAGCTAGAAGATTTACAGCAACAGTCCAGTAAAATAATGGAACCTTATTATAAGGCGCAGAAAAAGTACTTCGAATATATTTATAAAAGAGATCGAGATGCTTGGTTTGTACTCGATCCAGTAATTACGGTGCATCCTGACGAAGTCTTTTTTGAATGTTTTAGTCAAGACGAATCAACTTACGGAAGATTAGGAACGGGTTATGAAGTTTTTAAAGAGGTTAATGAGTTTGCTTGCGGTACCACCAATATTGATTATTCCGATGCATTGTATAAAGAATTTCAAAAAATTCGAGATTATAAAACAACGGACTTTAACATTGACCCTAGTGGATTTGAAGTAAAGACGACGCAAGAAGATAATTTTAAAGAAGTAAAAATAGATTTACCCGATAGTTGGGTTCGTGGATTTTTGCAAGTAAGTTCGGCGATGACTTTGAATAAAGTTTCTTTTGATTTACATCCAATGGACGTCTATAATTTCTGTTTTATTTTAAAAAGATATAAAGAGAAAAAAGGACCACGCTCGATTCGTTTTGTTCTAAAACCAGGACAACCCGTCAAAGCGATTTTTGAACCTTGGAATTACGAAGTAGTTTGTAGTCGCAGTCCTTATCACGGAACCACGGAAAAAGAAATTCGAATTTGGGGAAGAAGAAGATTATTAATTTTAGAACGCCTAATTCCCGTAACAAAAAAGTTCACGGTCAATCTATTAGGAACCGGACTACCCTCTTTCTTTATCGCGGATATGGGAGATATGAATTTTACGCTAGGGCTTTCTGGGTGGACCAAAAACGATTGGTCGCGAGCAGGTAATTTTGATCTACTAGCTCCTCGTGCAGAGATAGATTTATTTACCAAAGCCAAAGTATTTGAAGCACTCAAAGAAACTTGGTTTGCTACCGCAGATGAACTGGCGCAAAAATTAAAAATGGATCGTGCCGTCATCATGGGTGCCTTATCTGCCTATACACAAGCAGGGCGAGTGATGTATGATTTGAATCGAGACGTTTATCGAGTTCGAGAATTGACACAAGAACCGTTGCCTTTTGAACAGTTACGTTTTTCTAACGAACGTGAAAAACAAGCCCGTTCTTTCATCAACGAAAGAAAAGTAAAATCAACTTTAACACTCGTTGAAAACAACCATAAAAAAATAATTGGTCAGGTAACCGACCAGCAGAAGAATCATGATACCGAGTTATTAATTAATGCCGACCAGCGACTGGTGGAAGCCAGTTGCACTTGTCGGTTTTTTCAAAAGAACAAATTATTCCAGGGTCCGTGCGAACATATCCTGGCGACTAGAATACACGCTAATCAAAAGTGATTAGTGGAGCCTTGCGGAAAGGCGTAGAGAAACTTGCAATCCGGCTGGCGTTTCGCCAGTCATGCTAACAACTTTTGCATACGTCACCGACTGACTCTTTATATTGCATTACATGCACTACCAGTGCCATTGCGGTTTGACTTCCGTGAAGTCAATAGAACCGGTAGTGCAGTAATGCTTTGAGTTGAGCCATTCGGTTGAAAGCATCTACGAAGTTTTCTCTCTTTTTCTCTCTTAGGAAAAATGACCATTTACCAAACGGTAATTCCTATTTGGTAATGGTCATACCTCCTATTAGTTAGTTAAAACCTAAAGATTTTGCAATATGGCTGGCGTTTCGCCAGCTCCGCTGACAACTTTCGCATACGTCACCGGCCGACTCTTTATATTGCATTACATACACTAGTATACCCATTGCGGTTTGACTTCCGTGAAGTCAATAGATATACTAGTGTAGTAATGCTTTGAGTTGAGCCGTCCGGTTGAATGCATCTACGAAAATTACTTTGGGTTTCTACCTTGTTGAAATGTTGAGTTGTTGAAATGTTGAATCGTTTAAATATTCAATACTTCATCAATTCAACGCTTCAGCATTTTCAACAAAAAAACAATAAAGGCTATACAATAAAGCTACACGATAGAAGGCCATTATTAATTATTCATTAAATAATTATTAATTACAAAAAAATGTCTCAACCACGTACTCGTCAGGAACTTTACGATTTAATCAAAGAAACTGGGAAGCAAGAATTCATTCTCGCCGAAATGAAGCGGCTTGGATTTTGGGAAGACAACCAAGAAAAACCTT